>JAJTXO010000072.1 GCA_021463315.1 Caldilineales bacterium
CGGTCGGAGACCGGCCCGAGCGATGAAACGGGCGGCTCGGTCGGAGACCGGCCCGAGCGATGAAACGGGCGGCTCGGTCGGAGACCGGCCCGAGCGGTGAAACGGGCGGGCTCGGTCGGAGACCGGCCCGAGCGATGAAACGGGCGGCCCGAGCGATTGCAGGGTAGTGTACCCAGAGATGGCCAACTGGCAAGATCACCGGTTCAGCGATTCCAGCCGACTTGAACCCCACCAGCCCAAAGGCTGCTTGACAAGGGGGCGTCCCCTGGCTATACTAACCGCAGTTAGTATCATGTTCCCTGGCGGCCCTTTCCCATGACCATCAAGCACGCGCTGCTGGCCTTGTTGGCCGAAAGCTCCGGCCATGGCTATGAACTGAAAAAGCGCTACGACGAGGCTATCGGTCTGCTCTGGCCCTTGCAGCAGGCTCAGGTCTACAACAATCTGCGCCAACTGGAGCAGGAGGGCCTGGTGCAGTTGGATGCGCGGGTGGTGCAGACGCACCTGCCTGACCAGAAGCGCTACCGCCTGACTGAGGCCGGCGAGCAGGCGCTGGCAGCCTGGACGGCCGAGCCCGCGCCGATCAGCCGCAAGCTGAAGGATGATTTCTACCTGAAGCTGACTGTGCTGGCCGCGGTGGTCAAGGATCGCCAGCAACTGGCCGAGCTGCTCTGGCAGCAGCGGGCCGTCAATCTGCACTATCTGCGCGATCTGGAGCGCACGCTGCGCGAGGCCGAGCAGGCCAACGATGCGGTGGCTGCCAGCCTGCTGGAGGGCGCCATTCTGCACGCCGAGGCCGACCTGGCCTGGCTCGACCGCTGCGAAGTACGCCTGCTGGCCATCGGCGCCTTGAACGGAGGTCCGCGGTGATCTCTGTGCGGCGGCTGGGCCGGATGGCCCCACAGCTTTTGGCGGCCAGCGTGCGGCGCGATTGGCCGCTGGCCGGCCTGGCGCTGGTCAGTCTGGCCCCTGGTGTGGCTGCGCTGGTAGCCTGGATGCAGATCGCCTGGCGGGCACGCGGCGAGGGCCTGACCGCGCTCCAGTTCGGCTGGATTTTGCCTGCGGCACTGTTCGAGGCTCTGACGCCGGCCGGCGTGCTGTTGGGATCGGGCCTGGTGACGTTGTTGGTGGGCTGTCTGGGCCTGAGCAACGCCTATCTGGCCAGCGTCGAACGGCGTCTGGGCGATCTGGCCCTGCTGTTGGCGCTGGGCCTGAGCCGCTGGGAGCTGATGGTGCTGCTGTTGGTGGAGGCGCTGGGTCTGGCCCTGCTGGGCGCGGGCGCCGGGCTGGCGCTGGGCTTCGTGCTCAGCGTGGCGGTCTGGCTGCCGGCCAGAGATTATCTGCTGCTGGCGCCCGGTTTCACCCTCTATTGGCAGCCTTTCGTCATCGGAGCCATGGCCGGCCTGCTGGCCACGCTGCTCTTCGTGGGCGTGACTGGCCTCAGCACGGCTCTGCGCTCACCGCTGAGTGTGCTGCGCAATCCAGCGCCGCGGCACTGGATCCGTGAATGGGGCTACTGGCGCTTTTCAAGCCTGGGCGTGCTCTTCACCGCGCTGCTGACCGCGCTGCTGGGCGTGTGGACGCTGGGCCTGGCCGCGGGGCTGATCCTGACGGCGCTGGCCCTGGTGCTGGCCGCAGCGCTCAACGCCGGCAGCCTGCTGCTGACTCGCTTCTACTGGCGCCTGCCAACGCCGGACGGCTTGCCGCTCTGGTCGCTGGCGGTGCATGGCCTGGCCCGGCATCGCCGCCAGACGGCCGGCATGACCCTGGCCATGGTCGCGGGCGCGCTGGGCTTCGGCCTGGCCGCGCTGAGCTGGGTCACGCGGCGGGCTGAGGCAACCTTTCCGCTCTGGGTGGCCGGCATGTTGCTGGTTGCCTGCGCCACGTTGGTGCTGACCTCGTCGGCGCTGGCCGCGCTGGAGCGTCGTCAGGAGCTGGGCTTGCTGGCCGCGCTGGGCGTGCGCCGCAGCCGTGTGCGCCGGCTGATTCTGCTGGAAAACGGTATCGTGGCGCTGGCAGGCGGCGCGCTGGGCGCGCTGCTGGCGCTGGCCGCCTGGGCATTGGCCGGCGGCCCCGCTGGTTCGACGACCTGGCTGTTGGCCGCGGCCATCGCCGTCATCGACGTGCTGGCCGCCCTGGCCACGGCGACCATCGGCGCGACGCCGGTGTTGTGGCTGATCTCTCGCCAGCCGCCGGGCCATGCGCTGCGCGATCGGCCCTGGCTGCGTCTGCGGCCATGAACAGGGCTCACATGAAGGCGTGGCGTTGCGCCGTCGCCGACCTGGAAGGAATGTGACATGATTTTGATGCGCAAGCCGAGCGGTGAACAGATCAGGAGCTTCATCGAGCAACAAAGCCTGGAGTCGTTCAGCTATCCCGATCTGCAAGCGACCCGTGGCCCGGCGCTGCCAGGCTACGCGGTAGACAGCAACCAACTGCAGTTGGGACGAGGCGAGATGGTCTACCAGCGCGGCCGCAAAGCTCTGCTGCGCTGGCGTATGTTCGAGCTGCCCTGGGTGCAGCT
The DNA here is from genome assembly GCA_021463315.1 of Caldilineales bacterium. Classification (GTDB taxonomy): domain Bacteria; phylum Chloroflexota; class Anaerolineae; order JAAEKA01; family JAAEKA01; genus JAAEKA01. Next base: position 2,525 of record JAJTXO010000072.1, read on the forward strand.
CTGCTGGCCCAGCATCGCGATGCAGCCGGGCAACACCATTGCAATCCTGGCGCGGGTGGCCAACATGTGGTGGCTCAATGCCTGCCGGGTGGTCTACACCATCGAGGAGAGCGGCGAAATCGAGCGGGTGGGCTTTGCCTATGGCACCCTGCCCGAACACGCCGAGCGCGGCGAAGAGCGCTTCGTCGTCGAATGGCATCACAGCGATGACTCGGTATGGTACAAGACGCTGGGCTATTCGCAGCCCAATCACCGCCTGGCGCGGCTGGGCGCTCCCCTGGCGCGACGGACTCAGCAACGGTTTTCCGCGGATTCAAAGCAGGCTATGGCGCGCGCCGTGAGTGGACGCTGAGCGCTGGCGCGGGCCAGAGTGGCCGTTGAGATTCCAGCGTCCGGCGGTCGCCGATGCCCGACGCTTGAGCAGTAACGAGGTGACGACGATGATCGATGGCGTTTCCCTGATTGAAGCCCAGGATCTGAGCAAGAGCTATCTCACCCAGACCGGCTCGATTCAAGCGTTGGATCGGGTGGCGCTGGCTGTGCAGGCCGGCGAATTCGTGGCCCTGGTGGGTCCTACCGGCAGCGGCAAGACCACCTTGCTCAGCCTGCTGGCCGGGCTGGAGCCGGCCGACGCGGGCGTGATCACGCTGTTGGGCCAGCGGCTGAGCGATCTGGACGACGACGGCCTGGCCGATCTGCGTCTGCGGGCTGTGGGCATGATCTATCAGAGCTACAACCTGTTTTCAGGTTTCACCGTGCGCCAGAACGTGCGCCTGCCCCTGCAGTTGATGACCCGCCGCCCGCCCTTCGACGCCACCCAGCGCACCAATCAACTGCTGGCCGATTTTGGCCTGCCCGACCTGGCCGAGCGCTACCCGGCCGAGCTGTCGGGCGGCCAACAGCAACTGGCTGCCATCGCCCGCGCCCTGGCCACCAATCCGCCCCTGATTCTGGCCGATGAGCCCACGGCCAACGTGGACACCAGCATGAGCCGCCAGATCGTCAGCCGTCTGCGCGCCCTGGCCGACAACGGTGAGCATGGCGTGCTGTTGGCCACCCACGATCTGCGCATGGCCAGCCAGGCCGACCGCGTGCTCTCCATGCGCGATGGCCGCATCGTCAAAGAGACGGTGATGCAGCCAGGACGCTCAGGCCGCGAGGTGCTGGCGGAGCTGGCGTGATCGGTGAACGGTGAACGGTGATCGGTGATCGGTGATCGGTGATCGGTGAACGGTGACTTCTGACCTCCGACCTCTGACTTCTGACTTCTGACTTCTGACTTCTGACCTCCGAACTCCCCAGTCCCCAGCCCCCAGCCCCCCTCACCCAGCCGCTTGCCGCCGCCGCTGCCATAGCCAGCCCCGACCGGGCGCGAACAATGCGACTACGGCGAAGATGGCCGTGCAGACCAACACGATGGCCGCGCCGGAGGCGACGCCGGCGTAATATGAAATATAAAGGCCCACGACGCTGGACAACACGCCGATCAGCGCGGCGACGGCCATCATGGGCAACAGGCGCCGCGTCAGCAACTGGGCCGTGGCCGCAGGTGTGATCAACATCCCCAGCATCAAGGCCACGCCCACCGTCTGCAACGACACCACGATGGCCACGGCGATCAGCACCAGCAGCAGGTAGCGCAGGCGGTTGCTGCGCAGTCGCAAGGTCTCCGCCAGAATCGGATCGAAGGAGATCACCAGGAACTCCTTGTAGAAGGCGACGATGGCCACGATCACCAGCAGCCCGAAGGCCGCGGTCAGCAGCAGATCTCCCTGCGACACCCCCAACAGGTCGCCGAACAGGAAGTGAACCAGGTCCACGGTGTAGCTGCGCATGGTGGAGATCAGCGCAATGCCCAGAGCAAACATGCCCACGAAGACGATGCCGATGGCGGTGTCTTCCCTGACCTGCGCACCTTTGCTGACTGCGCCGATGCCCAGGGCCGCCAGCATGGCGGTCAGCAGCGCCCACCAAAAGAGCATCTCCCTCCCGCCGCCGCTGATCAGATAGCCGGCCGCCACGCCGGGCAGGATGGAGTGGGCCAACGCGTCGCCGAAAAAGGCCATGCCCTGCAGCACGACGTAGGTTCCCACCAGCGCGCAGACGATGCCGACCATGGCCGCGGCGATCATGCCGCGCACCATGAAGGGGTAGGAGAGAGGTTCGAGCAGGAGTTGGAGGAGGTTGGACATGGGTGAGGGATGACAAGGTGACAAGGTGACAGGGTGAGGGGGTGACAGGATGCCCTTCATCCTGTCACCTTGTCATCCTGCCGCCGCCGTAGGCCGCCACCAGGCGTTCGGGGGTGAAGACCGCATCGGGTGCGCCCAGCCCCAGCAAGCGCCGGTTGAGCAGCATCACCCGGTCGAAACGCTCGGCGGCCAGGTTCAGGTCGTGGGTGGCGATCATCACCGTGACCTTGCGGCTGCGCAAAGCCGCCAGCACCTCGAAGATATCCTGCTGCGCGGGCAGGTCCAGCCCAGTCAGCGGCTCGTCCATCAGCATCAGCTCCGCCTCCTGGGCCAGGGCGCGGGCGATGAAGACCCGCTGCTGCTGGCCGCCGGAGAGCTCGCCGATCTGGCGGCGGGCCAGGTCATCCATGCCCACCACCTGCAGGCTCTGATGCACCAGCTCCCAATCTTTCTTGCCAGGGCGGCGGAAAAGGCCCAGCTTGCCGACGCGGCCCATCATCACCACATCGGCCACGTTGACCGGGAAGCGCCAGTCCACCTGGCTGCGTTGCGGCACGTAGGCAATGCAGATGTGGCCGCCCGGCTGCGTGCCGTAGACCGTGACCTGGCCGCTGCTGGCCGGCAATAACCCTGCGATCACCCGGAACAGCGTGCTCTTGCCGGCGCCGTTGGGGCCAACCACCGCCACCTGTTCGCCGGCGATCAGCTCAAAAGAGAGGTCTTCCAGCGCGTAGTGGCCGTTGTAGCGGGCCGAGACGCCGTGCAGCGCCAGGATCGGTTGATCTGGCTGATGGGGTTGCAGCGGGCCGCTCAGCACGGCCGGCCGGTGTAACAGGGCATCGATAGGCATCGTGGTCACCGAGGAGGGGTATCATCTCAATAGATTGGGGAAGACTTCCGAAGTCTTATGGACTGTGAGCCCGTCTTGAACAAACCTGCGCAGACTTCGGAAGTCTCGACCCCGGTTTATTGAGATGACACGAGGAGGGTTATTGAAGCGCCCCGACAATGGCGTTGACGTTGTAGCGGATGAAGCTCTCGTAGCTGTCCGCGGCGCCGCCCGGCTCGCTCAGCGAGCCGGTGAACAGAGCCACCACCTGCGCGCCCGTGTCGGCGGCCACGCGTTGGGCCAGCGCCGGGTTGACCGTGTTGCCCACGAAGACGGTCCGGACGCCCAGGCCGCGGATGGCGTCCTCCAGCCGGGCCAGCTCCTGGGCCGACGGCGCGCTCATGCTGCTGAAGCCGGGCATCACTGCACCCACCGTCTCGAAGCCATAGCGCCGGGCGAAGAAGCCGAAAGCGTCGTGATCGACCACCATGCGCCGGTTCTCGGGCGCAATCTGGGCGATCTGTTCCTGCGCCCAGGCATCCAGCGCCTGCAGGGTCTGGTCGTAGCGTTGGGCGTTGGCCTGAAAGAGGGCCGCATGGGCTGGGTCCATCTGGCTCAGGGCCGCGGCGATGTTGCGCGTCCAAACGCGCACGTTGTTGGGATCCATCCAGACGTGAGGATCGGCGCCCTGGTGCGCGTGCTCCTCGTCCTCGTCGGCATGGTCCTCGTCTTCGCCGGGCTGGTGTTCTTGGCCTGCCAGGACCTCGATTCCATCGGAGACCACCGCCACCCTGGCGTCGCCGCCCGCGTTTTGAATCAAGCGGTCGAGAAATTCCTCCAGGCCCAGGCCGTTGATGAAGACCAAATCGGCGTTCGCGATCAAAGCGACATCCTGGGGTGTGGGCTGGAAGCCATGGGGATCGGCGCCGGCCGGCAGCAGCACGGTCAGATCGATGGCATCGCCGGCCACCTGGCGCACCACGTCGCCCACGATGGTGGTGGTAGCCACCACCTGGAGGCGGTCAGCGCCGGCCGAGGCAGGCTTGTCGGGCGTTGGCGCGCTGGCGCAGGCTGACAAGCTGGCAAGCAGCGCAGCCAAAACAGCTACGATCACGATCGCAGAACGGGTCATGGCATTTCTTTCACCGGGTCAGGTCAATCGTTCAGCCAAAAGCGCCGGCGGCGGATGGCTGAGCAGCAACGAGAGTGGCCTCATTGTAGGCGCGTGCGATATTCTGTCAAAACTGATCAGCCGGGCGGAGGCCATTCCTCGACGCGAAAGACCCCTCGGTCGCCGATCCGAGGGGTCTTTTGTGTCTGGCCAAGGAACTACTCAGCCGCCGGGCAGTGGCAGACATGGCCGCTACAAAGACTTCCGAAGTCTTATGGACTGTGAGCCCGTTTTGAACAAACCTGCGCAGACTTCGGAAGTCTTGGGCTGAGCAGGTACCCGGCCCAAGCCTCGACTCCGAAGCGCTAGGTCTATGTCGATGCGTGCTGGCTGGGACAGCACGCACTGTTGGCATGCAGCGGGATGATGGGGGCGCTCGCCAGCTCGTAGCTGCGCGGCATCTCCACCACATAGGCGCAATCGCCTGACTTGCTGCAGCCGCAGCAGTCGCCTGCGCCGCTGCTCTCCCTGAGCTTGCCCTTGCGCACCCAGTATTGCAGCATCGCCTCCAGTTGCTCCACGGAGATATCGAGCTCGCGGGCCATCTGCGGCAGCGTCAGCGGCGCGGCGGCGGTTTCGAAGGTGGTCAGGACTTGACGGAGGGTGCTGGGTGGCATGGTACACTTCTATCGAGGCTTCAGACTGGCTCGGTCGGCCCCTCCGGGGTGCTGCACAAAGACCGGCCAGAGCGGAGACAGGCGGGCTGGCTCGGTCGGAGACCGGCCAGAGCAGGAGCAGGCGGGCTGGCTCGGTCGGAGACCGGCCAGAGCGGGGGCGGAGCTCGGAGCGGGGGCGGAGCTCGGAGCGGGGGCGGAGCTCAGAGCGGGGGCGGGGCTCAGAGCAGGCGTGTGCCGATCTGAAAGACCAGGACCGACGCCAGCCAGGCCAGCGCCAGGGTGAAACCGATCTGGGACCACATCCAGCGCGCGCCGAACTCGTGGCGCATGGCCGCGGTGGCCGCCATACAGGGCACGTAGAGCAGCACAAAGACCGTGAAGGCCACGGCCGCCACTGCGCCAGCCTCTGCCGATCCTGCCGTGGTGTTGAACGATGCCACCAGCGCAGCCTGCAGGCCGGAGAGATCTTCCGTTTCTGCCGCGCTGGCGAAGACATTCAGCTCAGGTATGGCCACGCCTGGCAACAAATTGAGGGTGCGCGGGATGATATTGATGATCTCCTGCACGGTGAGCACCAGGGCGCGGCCCAGATCGACCAGCGCGGCCGTCGCGCTGGCGATGAAGGGAACGGACGCCTCGGCTGGCGCGCTGGCGGCGGCCGTCTCGCCGACGTAGACCTGGCTCATGGTGCTGACCACAGCCTCCTTGGCCAGGAAGCCGGTGATCAGGGAGCCGGCGGCCTGCCAGTTGCCGAAGCCGGCTGGCTGGAAGACCGGCGCAACCAGGCTGCTGGCCGCGCCAAACAGGCTTTGCTCTGGGGCGACGTCGTTGAACGAGCCGTCGCTGCCCGGCGCGGGGATGGCCATCAGCAGCCACAGCACGATGGACACGCTGAGGATGATGGTGCCCGCCTTGACCAGAAAGCCCTTGGTGCGCTCCCACATTTGGCGCCATACATCGCTGGCGCGCGGCGCGCGGTAGGGCGGCAGCTCCATGATGAAGGGGGTCGGCGGCTTCCCTTTGTAGACGATATGCTTGAAGGCAAAGCCGGTGGCCAACGCCACCGCGATGCCCAACAGATAGAGGGAAAAGATCAGATTGCCTGAGGCTGCACCGAAAAAGGCCGCGCCCACGACGACATAGACCGGCAGGCGCGCGCCGCAGCTCATGAAGGTGGCCAGGAAGCCAGTCAGTTTGCGGTCGCTTTCGTTTTCCAGCGTGCGGGTGGCATAGATGGCCGGCACGGTGCAGCCGAAGCCGACGATCATGGGCAGGAAGCTCTTGCCGTGCAGCCCCATCCAGCGCATCACCCGATCCATGACGAAGGCCGCGCGCGCCATGTAGCCCGAATCCTCCAGCACCCCCAGCGTCAGATAGAGGAAGAGCAGCACCGGCACAAAGACCAGCACGCCGCCCACGCCGGCGATGATGCCGTCGGTGATCAGGGCTGCCGGCCAGGTTCCTGCCAGCCCCACGGCCGCCAACAGCCCCACGGCCCAGCCGTAGACCGTCACGTTGATGAACTGGTCCACCCAATCGAGCAAGGGAGCGCTGACGTTGGCGGTGAACTGGAAAACCAGCCACATGATCAGCAGGAAGATGGGCAGGCCCCAGATGCGGTGGGTGACGATCTGATCGACCCGGTCGGAGATGGTGAGCACGCTCTGGGATGGCCGCACCAGCACCCCGTCGATGACCTCGCCGATGAAGGTGTAGCGGCGATCGGCGATCAGAGTCTCGGCGTCTTCGCCAGTGGCGGCTTCGATGTGCTCCCGGGCGGCCTCGGCCGCGGCCAGCAGCGGGGCAGCGCCCTGCGCCTCCAGGGTCGCCAGGATGGCGCTGTCTGCCTCCAGCAGTTTGATTGCCAGCCAGTGGGGTTGAAACTGGGCGCTCAGCGCGCGGTTGGCTTGAATCTGGCTCTTCAGCGCGTCCAGCTCCTGGCCCAATACGCCCGCATAGCTGACCTGCGTGGGAGGCTGCGCGGCATGGCCGATGACCTGCCGGATCGCCTCTTTCAACTGATCCAGGCCCAGGCTGCGGTTGCCGACGGTTTCCACCACCGGGATGCCGCCCAGGCGCTGGGATAGCTGCCGGCTGTCGATGTGCAGGCCGCGGTTGGCCGCGACATCGGCCATGTTCAACGCGATGATCACCGGCGTCTGCATCTCGAGGATCTGGGCCACCAGGTAGAGGTTGCGCTCCAGGTTGGAGGCATCGAGCACCGCGACCACAGCCGTCGGATTCTCGTGGATGATATAGTCGCGCGCGATGATCTCTTCGACCGAATAGGCAGTCAGGCTGTAGGCGCCCGGCAGGTCGACGATCAGGATCTCCCGATCCCCCAGGCGCAGGCGGCCTTCCTTCTTCTCCACCGTCTTGCCCGGCCAGTTGCCCACATGCTGGCGCGAGCCGGTCAGGGCGTTGAAGATGGAGCTTTTGCCGACGTTGGGATTGCCCGCCAGGGCAACCGTGACCGTCATAGAGCTTTGTCCTCGGAACGGTCGTGGTGTGCCAGCGAGGTTACCAGGATGTGATGGGTCATGCCGCGGCCCAAGGCCAGCCGGCCATCCTCCCTGATGGCGATGATCATGGGGCCAAGCATGTCGTTCTGCACCACCCGTACATGCGCGCCGTGGTTCAGTCCCAGATCGAACAGGCGCTGGCGGGTGGAGCGGCCGCCGTTGACCTGCTGAATGGTCACGGTCTGGCCTGTGGTCGCCAGGCTCAATGGCATGGCGGGATGGTGCGAATCGAGCAGTGGGGACATGTGCAATCCTCAGGAGGTGACTTCGATCAACTGTGCTTCGGATCGACGCAGGGTGAGGCTGTAGCCGCGCACCCGATATTCCACCGGGTCGCCCAAGGGGGAAACTTTGACCACGACCACGGCCGCGCCCGATGTGACCCCCATGTCCATCAGGCGGCGGCGCACGGCGCCTTGGCCGCCCACCTTGCGCACCTGAGCCGATTCGCCAGGCTGCAGTTGATCCAACGTCTTTGTCGGTTGCGTCATAGCGGTCTTTCCGGTAATCGTTGCTGGCTGTTGAGGCGTCCGGCGCGGTGTCAATGGAATGTCGACCGGCCGACTTCCCCCATCTTACATAGAACAGCAATTGAGTCAAATCTCACAGGCAGGTTATGCCTGGCCTAAATAAATCCCCGTGAATTGTTATGGCGGAACGTAACAACGGCTATCCTGCTGGATGGACAGCCAGGTACTGTCGCAGGATGTCGGCCGCGGGGCCGGCGATCTCATAGCTCTGCCAGCCAGCGGGCGCGGCCAGGGCAAAGATGGCTGCGCCCTTGACGAAGTCGTCTTGCATCAGGTGGCGGTCATACCAGGCCAGTTGCTCCACGTAGAAGCCTTCGGGGGTCGTGGTGACGTAGCCCTGCTGCTGCCAATGGCCGGTGAAATCTTTCCAGCCGTTGCCGGCTGGGCCGGGGCGGCCCTGCACCAGGCCATCGACGCCGGTTTCGGTGATCACCAGCGGCACAGCCAGGCCGGCCGGCTGCAGATAGCCGCGGTAGACCTTGCGATAGCGCAGGGTCAGCCAGCCCTCGTCTCCCTCGTTGCTGTCGGGATGGTTTTGGTTGTCGCCCGCGCCGAACCACATCTCCGGCGCGGAGTATTCGTGCAGCCCCAGAAAGCCGTTGTGCGCTTGCACGGCCTGCAGGGCCGGATAGAAGCTGGGCCACAGCTCCAGCGGCGGCTGGCCGGTGCCGAAGTTGCCCACGCAGGAGCGCACGCCGGCCGCGGCCAGCAGGCGGGTGCGCTCGGCCTCGAAGGTCGCCAGGCGCGCCATCTGCTCGGCGCTGACGATGGTTGGCTCGTTGTAGGCCTCCCAGGCGTCGATGTGGGCCAGACGGCTGGGCTCGGTGGCGATGGGCAGCAGCGTCTCGGCGAACTGGCGCGCGGCCTGCACAGGGTCCCAGTTGTCCAGGTCGGGGGTGGGCAGCGGGGTGTAGCGGGCCACCACCAGCGTGCGCGGCGAGACGCGCTTGATCTCAGCCACGTAGTTGGGATCATACTCCAGCGTC
>JAJTXO010000720.1 GCA_021463315.1 Caldilineales bacterium
TGGGGGTCACCGATGGCGCGGCTGCCTGCGCGCTTTCGACGATGGGGGTGACGGTGGGGCGGGGCACAGGGGTGGGGCGGGGCACGAAGCTGCCGCAGGCCAGCGAGCTCAGCACGAGGGTCAGCCAGGGGATCAAGATATAGCGCCAGCGGCGGCGATCCTGATCCTGGCGCGTCCGGTGCGCGACAGCGCGGGAAGATGCTTTTCTGTTCATGGTCTGCACGAAGGCGCCGGGCGCAGGCCGCGGGACGCAGCTATGACGCCGCAGGCAAGAAGCGGTCGATCACGGCATAGAGCTCATGGATGCTGTAGGGCTTGCTGATGTAGGCATCGCAGCCCGCCTCTATGGCGTGTTCCCGATCGATCGCGCGGGCATGGGCGGTGACGACAACGATGGGGATGGCGGCGTATTCGGGCTTGGACTTGAGCAAGCGCGTCGCCTCGTAGCCGTCCAGCGTGGGCAGCGCCAGGTCCATAAGGATCAGATCAGGCCGATGCTGCATCGCCAGTTCCATACCATCGACGCCATCGCTGGCGCCGAGAAAACGGTAGCCGCGCCGCTCCAGGATGCGCTGCAAGAACTCACGCATGTCGTCGTGGTCCTCGATGGCCAGAATGCATGGCCCGGTTGGCTCCAGGAGGGGTTGGGCGGCGGGTTCGGGGGTGGGGCTCATGGTAGGCGCTATTATGACATACAACCAAGACTTAGGCAAAACGGCCTCGCGATGGGCCGGCGCGCCAAGCGACCTGGCCGCCGGCCTCGGGGGGCTTGCTACAGATGGATAGCCCTGACCAAATAGTTGTGCGGCATGTTCATGAGCTCCGGGTGGAGGCTCTCAGGGATCGCCTCGTCCAGCCCCAGCACCATGATCGCCTCGCCGCGCGGCGAGCGACGGCCCAGGTGCATAAAGGCGATGTTGATATCGTTTTGGCCCAGCAGCGCGCCGATGTGGCCGACGATGCCGGGGCGGTCGTGATGCCAGGTCAGCAACAGATGGCCGCTGGCGATGAAATCGACCCACAGATCGTCGATGCAGACGATGTGCGGCTCCTCTTGCAGGATGACGCCGCGCACCATGCGCTGCCAGTCGCCATTGCCCACGGTCAGGGTCAGCATGTTCTCGTAGCGCTCGGTGTGGTGCCGCGTGCGCCGTTGGGAGAGAGAGAGGCCGCGCTGGCGGGCGATCAGGCGCGCGTTGACCAGATTGACCCGCTCAGCCACCACGCCATCCAGCAGCCCCTTCAGCGTCGCTGCCTCGAGATAGGACAGGTCCAGCTCGCAGATCGGGCCATGGACGATCAGTTCCAGGCGATCCATCCGGCTCGGCTCCAGTTGGGTCAGAAAACGGCCCATGCGCTCGGCCAAGTCGATGTAGGGGGTCAGCGCCTCCAGGTCCTTGGGCGCGATGATGGGGGTGTTGATGGCATAGCGCGCCAGCCGGCCCTGCAGCACATCGATCACCTGCTCGGCCACGTCCAGCGCCACCTGAAGCTGCGCCTCGTGGGTGGAGCCGGCGATATGCGGCGTCAGCACCACGTGCGGATGGCCCAGCAGGCGGCTGCTGACCGGCGGCTCCTTGGCATAGACATCCAGCGCCGCGCCGGCCACCTGGCCGCTCTCCAGGGCGTCCAGCAGCGCGGCCTCGTCGATCAGGTCACCGCGTGCGCAGTTGACGATGCGCACGCCGGCCTTGCAGCGGCTCAGACGCTCGGCGTTGAACAGGCCGCGCGTCTGGTCGGTGCTGGGCACGTGCATCGAGATGAAATCGGCCGTGGCCAGCAGCTCATCCATCGCCATCATCTGCACGCCCTGGTTCAGCGCATAGTCGGCGCCGACGTAGGGATCGTAGGCCACCACCTCCATGCCGAAGGCTTGGGCGCGCTCCGCCACCAAGGAAGCGATGCGCCCCAGGCCCAGCAGCCCCAGGCGTTTGCCGCGCATCTCGACACCCATGAACTGGCTGCGCTTCCACTCGCCAGCCTGCATCGAGTCGTGGGCCTGGGGGATGTGACGGGCCAGCGCCAGCAGCATGGCCATGCTGTGCTCGGCCGCGGCCACGGTGTTGCCGGTGGGCGCGTTGACCACCGTGACGCCGACCTCGGTGGCCGCGTTGACGTCGATGTTGTCCACACCGACGCCGGCCCGGCCGACCACCTTGAGCCGTCCGGCCGCGCCCGCGGCCAGCGCGGCGGCCGTCACCTTGGGCCGGCTGCGCACCAACAGCGCGTCGAAGTCGGCGATAACATCCACCAGCTCTTCGGTGCTGATGGTGGGGCGCTCGACCAGTTCAGCCGCGCCCCGCAGCGGAGCCAGGCCCGCCTCGTCCAGCTTGTCAGCAATCAGAATGCGAAAAGTCATTCTTGGTCCTTTCTGTTTTTCAGCCCTGTCGAACGAGCTGGGAAGATCGCCCGACAGGACGACGGCGCTCGCCGGCCACGAGATCTGGCAAGGCCAGTCCCGCGGTCCAGCAAAACGCCGTTGATCCTGCTCATCGTCCTCTCCCACACCGCAAAACCGCAACCCACCACCCCACCAATCCACCAATCCCCCAATCCACCAATCCACCAATCCACCAATCTACCAATCCACCAA
>JAJTXO010000721.1 GCA_021463315.1 Caldilineales bacterium
GTGGGTTGGTAGATTGGTGGGTTGGTGGGTTGGTAGATTGGTGGGTGGTTTCGGGTCTTTATTGGCTGACGACCAGGAGGGCCAGGAGCAGGGCCAGGACCACCCAGCCGAAGTAGCCTTCGCCTTCGACGATCAGCAAGGCGTTGCGCCAGCCCAACTCGATCCAGCCTGCCAGCCAGCCAGCGCCAGCCAGCAGCCAGCCCAGCCCTGTCGCGGCGCCTAACCGCTTCTGCCATCGCTGGAACAGAGAAGCGGGCTGTTGGGTCATCCGATAGAGACCAAGGCCCAAGGCCAGCGCAGCACCGATGCCCAGCAGCGATCCCAGACCTAGCTGGCCCAGCAGCGCGCCCAGGCTCAGGATCTGGCTGAAACCGGCCTGGGCTGCCAGGCGCGCCGGCTGAACGCCCCACAGCGCGTTGGGAACCATCGCCAGACCCAGCGCAACCAGCAGCCGGCCGCTGTCCCAGGTCTCAGCCCGGCTGAACCATTGGCGCAGCGAGGCGCGCGCGGGCGCGTCGGGGGCAGCAAGGGCCGGACGCGGCGCATTCCAGCCCTGCAGAACGACCGCCACCGCCAGAGCGTCGGCCACTACCATCAACAGCGCCAGGATCAGATGTGGCGGATCGGCCAGGCTGCGCGCGGGCATGCCTGTCAACAGCGGCAGCCCGACCAAGGTGGCCGCGGCCAGGGCCAGCGGGACGCGCCAACGCCACTGCGCGCTGATCGCCTGCCCCACGGCCAGCAGGATCAGCCCGAGCACCACGCTGGCCATGCCCCAGCCCAGGGCGTCGCGGCCGCTGACGGTCGGGGTCAGGGCCAGGATCAGCCACAGCCAGACCGCGCGCCCACTGCCCAGCAGCGCCAGTTGATCGCGCTCCTGTGCCGTCCAGGCCGCCAGCCCGGCCAGCAAGGTCAGAAAAACCAGCACCGGCAGCCACAATGGGTTGGTGAACCAGGCGCTGGCCCCGGACTCGAAGACGCGCCCCAGCAGCCAACCGCCGGTGATCAGCCCCGCACCGTTGATCAGGAGCTGCGTGCCCCGGTCTCGCCCGTGGCCCGAAGGAGCCAGCCAGAGATGCAGAGGATAGGCTGCCATGCGCACGGCCGCCACGACCAGCAACAAGATCATGGTTTCCGGAGGCAGGGCCACGGCTGTCAAGGTGGCGGAGGCCAGGCTGCCGCTGGTGATGCCAATGGCCACCAACATCAGCAGGCTGCCCGTCACCTCCAGCCAGACCGGCGCAGTGCCCCCTTGGGCGCGGCTGCCGCGGGCGCGTGCTACCAGCAGGATATCGGTGGCAATCCAGAGGCCGCTCAGCGTCAGCAGATTATCGGAGACCACCGTCAGGGCGGCGGCGGCCAACAGCCCAAAGCTGTGGCCGTGATAGGCGCCGGAGCGCTTGCCGGGCGCCAGCCAGGTCAACAACACGGCCCCGCTGCCTGCCAGCAGCAGCAAGAGCACCGCCAGCCAATTCCAGCCATCCAGCACCCAGAGCACGCGCAGCGGCGGCAACACCAGCGGCCACCAGGCGACCTCAAGCACCGCGCCGCCGCTGGCCCGCAGATAGGTCAGCAGCGCAAAGCTGGCGGCCAGCGGAAGCAATGTCAGGATCGCCAGCAGCCAACCACGGCGCGGGCTGGCAACGATGCGCAACAGCGCGGCCGCGACCAGCAGGATGAGGGCAGGGCCCAGGGGCGAAGCCAGGAGCTCGCTCATGCGCGTTTGTAGTTCATGAAGCGATAGCCCATGCCCCGCTCATTGAAGATATAGCGCGGGTTGCCGGGGTCAGGTTCCAGCTTTTTGCGCAGATAGGCGACATAGAGCCGCAGAAGCTGGTTGTCGTCCACATATTCCGGCCCCCACACCCGAGAGAGCAGTTGCTCGTGCGACAGCATCTGACCCGGATTCTGGATGAAATACTGAAGCAGGCGGTACTCGGTGGGGCGCAGCTTGACCGGCTCTCCCTCGACCAGCACCTGGCGGTTGTCGAAATCCACCACCAAGCGATCATCCACCTCCACGCGGTTGCTGCGCTCAACGGGGGAGCTCAGCTCGACCCGGCGCAACACGGCGTTGATGCGGCTGACCAGCTCGCGGGCGCTGAACGGCTTGGTGATGTAGTCATCGGCGCCCAGGTCCAGGCCCTTGATGCGCTCATCCTCCTCGCCGCGCACGGTCAGCATGATCACCGGCACAGAGGAGGCGCGGCGGATCTCGGCCAACGTCTCGAAGCCGTCCAGGTGGGGCATCTCTACATCCAGCACCACCAGATTGGGCATCTCCTCGCGCACCTTGCGCACAGCCTCCAGGCCATCGCTGGCCTCGCTGACGCGCAACCCTTCCAACTCCAGGTTCATACGCACAAAGCGCCGCATGCGCGGTTCGTCGTCGACGATCAATATCTGTTTGCTCATAGGCTACGTCGTCTCAAGCCTCGGAAGCCGCCGGCTGGGTGGCCTGGCCAGCGCTCTGAAGCCGCCGGTTGGGTGGCCTGGCCACGCCCTGAAGCCGCCGGCTGGGTGGCCTGGCCAGCGCTCTGAAGCCGCCGGTTGGGTGGCCTGGCCACGCCCTGAAGCCGCCGG
>JAJTXO010000722.1 GCA_021463315.1 Caldilineales bacterium
TGGCTGTATTTCAGCTATAGAAACACGCCTGGAAAGCTAGATACGGTCGCCCTGCGGCGCCCTGTGACGGTAAACTATTCGTCCACGCGTGAGGTCATAGGGCGACAGTTCGACGCGTACGGCGTCGCCCAGCAAAACGCGGATGTAGTGCTTGCGCATCTTGCCGGATAAATAGGCCAGGACTTGGTGCCCGTTCTCCAGCTCGACCCGAAATGTGGTGTTGGGCAACGCTTCGGTGATCTTACCTTCGATAATCAGCTTGTCGTCCTTGGACTCAGCCATTCGCCATCACCTCCTTTCCAAACATGGTAAATGAACGGGTGGGATCGATCAACTGCTTTGGGTTGCCGGATAGCGGCATTACTCCGCCATTCTGTCGCGCTTGCGTTGCGCCTGGCGGGCTTTGCGCACGGCCTTTTGCTTCTTGATGCGGCGAACCTCGCTGGGCGGGGTGAACCAGCGCTTCTTGCGCGCGGTGGAAAGAACCCGACTCTTGGTCACTTCCTTGCGGAAGCGCTTGAGCAATTGCTCCTGAGACTCGCCAGACCTGAGCTCGACATTTGCCATTGGTGAATCATACCTCCTTGAGATTGACTATACAGGAGACTGCCAGCCTGCCTGTGCGTGAGACAGGAAGATCAGCCCTGTGGCGGACAAACAAACGCCCCACTGCACGCGCAGTGAGGCCGCTCGAAACCACCGATGCAGACATAAATGCTTCAAAGGCGCTAGTTTCTGGATTTGCCTCTTCGGTGCAGTGGGTAGCTGTGAGGCTTGCTCACGCCATCCCTGGCCTGCCAGCTAACAACTCACAGCCAGCACGTCCGATTATACCCAGACGGCCCTAGCTGTCAAAGTGGCAACAACAGCTCGAAGGTCGAGCCTTTGCCCAGCTCACTGTCCACCGAGAGGCTGCCTCCGTGGGCCTCGGCAATGGAGCGGGCGATGCTGAGGCCCAGCCCGCTGCCGCCGGCCATCCGGGTGCGCGCCCGGTCGACGCGCCAAAAGCGATCGAAGATGCGCGCTTGGTCCTCCGGCGCAATGCCAACCCCGGTGTCCGCGACGCTCACCCGCACCCAGCCATCGGGCCGGCGGTGCAGACCGATGGTCACCACGCCGTCGGTGGGGGTGTAGGCGATGGCGTTGCTGACCAGGTTGAGCAGCAACTGCTTCAACCGGTCGGCGTCGCCCAGCACCTGGGCCTGGTCTTCGTGGCCCAGGCGCACCTTGACCCGTCCATGGGCTATCAGCAGCGCCTCGCGGTACACCTCCAGCAGCAGGGTGTCCAGCTCCACCGGCTTGAGCGTCAGCCGCACCCCGGCATCGGCCTCGGCCAGCAGCAGCAGATCCCGCACCAGCCGGCTCATGCGCGCCACCTCCTGGACGATGGCCTCCAGGCTTTCGCCCAGCATGGCCGGATCACTGGACGCGCCGCGGCGCAGCAGATCGACGTTGCCCTGGATGGTGGCCAGCGGCGTGCGCAGCTCATGCGACACGTCGGCCACCAGGCGCTGTTGGGTGTTGAACAGATTCTGCAGGCGCCCCATCATCTCGTTGAAGGTGTCGGCCAGTTGCCCGACCTCATCGTCGGGATAGGCGCCGTCGATACGCTGGTCCAGGTCTTCGGCGCGGACGATGCGGCTGGCGGTGTCGGCGATTTGGTTCAGGGGCCGCAGCGCTGCGCCGGAGATGAGCGCGCCGCCCAGCGCGGCCAGAGCCACCGCGATGCCGCCGCCCACCAGCAGCGCCAGCCGCGCCACCTTGAGCATGGCATCGATGGTGTCCAACGAGCGGGCCACCTGCACCGTGGCCACCACCGCGCCCTGGGGAGAATGCACCGGCGTGCTGAAGATGCGCAGGGTCGCGCCGTCGCTCTGCCAGTTGTAGAAGCCCGCTTCGCCCTGCAGGTTGTGCTGGCGCATCTCATCGGGCAACAGCAGCGTCTGCTGGCCCAGGCTGGGGGATCTGTCGATGACTGCGCCATCCACCGTGGTCGCCTGGGCAAAGACCTGCGAGGCGAAGACGACGGTCAGAATGGGCAGCCTGCCGCGCGTGGGGTCGATGGTGGCCTCGAAGAACGCCACGGTCTGCTGCGCCTGGCTCTGCAGCATCTCGTCCACCTCGTTGTACAGGGCGCGCGCGACCACCGCGTGGAAACCCAGCGCGAAGATGAGCAACACCACGGCCAGCAACAGCGTGTACCAGAAGGTCAGGCGAAAGCGCAGAGTCATGGGCGCGGGGGAGGAGTGGCGGCGCAGCATGCAGCCATTGTGCGCCGCCAAGCTTAAGCCAGGCTTATGTCTTTGTGAAGAAATGATGAACGTTGGCGACCGCCCGTAGGGACCCTACGAAGCATCAGGGCTCGCGCAGGACATAGCCCACGCCGCGCACGGTGTGCAGCAGGCGGGACTCACCCTCCAGCTCCAGCTTGGCGCGCAGATAGCGAATGTAGACCTCGATGATGTTGCTCTCGCCGCCGAAGTCGTAGTTCCAGATACGGTCATAGATCACATCGCGCGTCAGCACCTGGCGCGGGTTGCGCATGAACAGCTCCAGCACGTCGAATTCCTTGGCAGTC
>JAJTXO010000723.1 GCA_021463315.1 Caldilineales bacterium
CGCGTTCAGGGTAAAATCGGGCGCGGCGATGTCGCGATGAAAATAGCGGGCCGAGGCCGAGATATCGCCGGGCAGGGTGAAGTTGGGCAGGCTGGCCAGGGCCAGGTTGCCCGCGCGGCCGATGTTGGTCTCCAACATGCCGCCGCACCAGACCGGCACGCCCCTCGCCGCGCACAGGTCGTGGATCTGCAAGGCCGCGGTGAAGCCGCCCACGCGACCCACCTTGATGTTGATGATCTGGCAGGCGCCGATGGCCAACGCCCAGGCCGCATGCTCCGGTGAGTGGATGCTTTCGTCCAGACAGATCGGCGTCCGTAGCTGTCGCTGCAAGACCGCGTGGTCTACCATATCGTCGTGGTGCAGCGGCTGCTCGATCAGCAGCAGGTCGAACGCGTCCAGCTCGGCCAGCCGGGCCGCGTCGGCCAGGGTGTAGGCCGAGTTGGCGTCCACCTGCAAGGCCAGATCGGGCCAGCGCTCCCGCACCGCGGCCACCACCTGCACGTCCCAGCCCGGCTTGATCTTGAGCTTGACGCGGGCATAGCCGGCCGCCACGTAGCCCTCCACCTGGGCCAGCAGCTCCTCCAACGTCGGCTCGATGCCCACGCTGACGCCGACGGGCACGGCGGAGCGCCCGCCGCCCAGCAGGTCTGCCAGGGAGCGCCCCTCGGCCCGGCCGAACAGGTCCCAGACCGCGCCTTCCAGGCTGGCGCGGGCCATGGCATGGCCGCGCACGCGGCTGAAGCGCGCGACCACGTCGGCCGGCTGGCTGATCTCGTGGCCCAGCAAGGCCGGCGCGAGGAAGTCGTGCAGCAGGTGCCAGGCGGTGCCCACGGTCTCGTAGGAGTACCAGGGCCCGCGGCCGGCCACGCATTCGCCCCAGCCCAGCCGGCCGTCGCTCTCCACCGCGACCAAAATAGCCTCGCGGCTCGGCTCGCGGCCAAAGCTGGTCTCGAAGGGGTGGACGTAGGGGAGGGAGATGTGGTGGAGGTGGATGTGGGTGATGATCATAGTAACCCGTAATGCGTAACACGTAACCCGGAATGGTGCAATGAGTCTCTGAGTCGCCAAAGGCTCGATGGAGCGTAACCCGTAACCCGGAGTTGGCGGGATTTCGCTCTGGGTTGCGGGCCAAACGTTGGTTGAGTAGGCCGCCGTATCGAAGCCAACGTTTGGCCTGGCGGTTGAGTAGTTGCCGGAAATGGTGAATTGGTGAATTGGTGAATTGGTGAATGGTGAATTGGTGAATGGTTAAGTGGCGAATTGGTGAATGGTTAAGTGGCGGCGAGGTGGGTGGGCAACTGTTCCAGCAGGTAGTGGCAGTGGTCGTCGTGGCGGAGGAGGTCGGTGACGGTATAGCCCTGGCTGAAGGCGTCCTCGAAGAGCTGGCGGGTGCGCAGGCGCCACTGCAGGGCCAGCTCCATGTCGCTGCGCTTGATGGCCTGGAAGTTGGCGGGGACGGGGATGAGGAGGGGGGAGGCCCCAGTGCCGGTTTGGGGGGTGATGGTAGGAGGGGGATTTTCCCTCACCCCAACCCTCTCCCAAAGGGAGAGGGAGCCGGAGGCGCCTCCGGCCCCCCTCCCTCCGAGGGAGGGGCTGGGGGAGGGTGAAATCTCGCCCGCCCCCAACCTCTCCACCACCCGCGAGCTGCGGATCCACCATTCCACCTCGAAGCGGTCGCTGGGCAGGCCGACGTTGATGGCGGCGCGCATGGGGCCGTAGAGGTTGCGGATGTAGCTGTTGCAGACCGCGCCCAGCTTGTGGAAGTTGAGCTGCGCGTTGCGTGTCTCCAGCGGATCGAAGGTCCAGGTGATCAGGTCCAGCCCCTGGGCCAGGGCATGCTCTCGCTGGGCCAGCTTGAGCTGGTAGCCGACGCTGTGATCGCGATAGTCGGGGTGGACGCCGGCCATGTGCGAGCAGTGCTTCAGCCGGCCGTCGGCGGTCAATCCCAGGAAGCCGAAGACGAAGCCTGCCAGCCGCTCGCCGTCGAACGCGCCCAGCAATAACCCCCCGTGCCGCGGCGGGGTGATCAGCATGTGCAGCGGGACGACATCGACCTCCGGCACGCCCCAGGCATCGCGCTGGAGCTGCTCGACGGCGAAGATTTCGTCGTGGGTGGTGAGGGGGTGGATGGTGATCATAACCGCGGATTGGCAGAATGCGCCGATCGGAGGGGAAAGTCAGCGCCAGCAAGTCAATGCACCGCGCCAGGCCGTGCCTGGCACTCCGATGGATGAAAATCGGCGGGCTCGGTCGGCCCACCCTCCAGTCGTTACACTCCTTCAGGCTACGTCCGGGGTGCTTCGCAAAGACCGGCCCGAGCGGCGAGCTATTTTCTGACTTGAAAATAGCCGCTCGGGCCGGTCTCCGACCGAGCCCGCTTGTTTTCATCGATGGTTGTGCGCCCGGCGCATGGATGTCTAAACAGGAAGTCGAAGGTGCGGGCAGATCTTCATCGGTTCCGATGCCATAAGAACTACCTCTTCGCTGTCATGCTGAGCGGGTCGGGCACGCGCCTCGCATGAGGGACGAATAGCCAGCGAAGCATCTCGGTGCGCCACACCCTGTCATGCTGAGCG
>JAJTXO010000724.1 GCA_021463315.1 Caldilineales bacterium
ATGGCGGCCAACTGCTCGGTATAGCCGCCGTCGGAGACGAACTGCCGTTCCAGCGCTGTGATCTGCTGATCCAGCAGATAGTTGGCCTGGTGGATCAGACACAGGACCGCATTGGCGACGACGGCAGGATCACGATGCTCTAGCCAGGCTGCGTAGGCCGACCAATGTTGGGCAGGATCGAACGCCGCGTTGTGGCCAGTCTGGCTCAACTTACGGCCAACCGCCCGCACAGCCAGCGCTTCGGGGTCATCCTTCAGCCACTGACGATGGCCGTGCTGGCGCAGATAGTCCTCGAAGTCCAGCAACAACTCGTCCAGGCTGGCACGCGCTACGTTGACCAGGCGCAATTCCGTCTGGCTGGAGGTGGCCGCGGCACGGCTGCCCTCAGCGATGTTCTGCCGGCCGCTGCGCGCTGCCTGCACCATCTGATCCACCGTGCGCGAGCGTCTATCGACGAAGCGCTCACAAAAGCGAACGGTGGCGTCGTAGATGACCGTGGCCGTCTGGAATGAACGCAGCCTGCGATAGCCGCCGCTGGGACGCAGCCGCCTCTCGTCGCCTGGCGCAGCGATCGGCTGATCCCCGGGATGCGGACCCGACTCAGGGACAGATAATGGTTCGCCCATAACAGCCTTGCCTTTCTGAAGCGCAGTAGGGTCGAGACTTCCGAAGTCTGCGCAGGTTTGTTCAATACGGGCTCACAGTCCATAAGACTTCGGAAGTCTTCCCCCTCTTGAGATGATACGCGCAGTAAGACTCAAAACGAGGAATGCGGCGGGATAGAACCTACTCCAGCGTCAGCAGATACGCCACCAGGTCGTTGATCTGCTGCGCCGACAGCTTCTCCTCCCAATCCTTGGGCATGACATGGGGCGCGCACGAAGCTTCGGGGTCGGACGCCAGACAGCCCTTGGCCAGGAAGGCGTCGGTGTCCACGATGGACTGGCGCAGGTACTGCTCGGCGCTCTGGCCGCGCACGCTGCTGCCCGCGCGGCTGGCGACGCCGGCCAGCGATGGGCCGACCAGCGCCCGCCCCGGCGTCAGCGAATGGCAGGTCACACAGCCGGCCTTGCCGGCCAGCGCGGTCTGCGCAAACAGCGCCTGCCCCGCGGCCGCGTCGCCGGCCGTGGCCATAGGCGTAGCCGGCGCCGCGGGCGCGGCCGCATCGCCGCCGCAGGAGGCCAGCGTCAACAGGACCAGCACGAAGATCACGGTGCGCATAGATGGCTCCTTTGCCGGACAGGAAATAACGGGAGGCCGCGGCCAGACCGCGCGATTATACCCGAACTGCGAGGATCCGCGGCAACGCGGTCAGTGCAGCGTCAGCAGAAAGGCCACCAGATCGTCCAGCTCCTGCTGGGTCAGCGCCTGGGCCAGGTCAGGGCGCATCTGCCCCGGCTGAAAACCCTCCACCACGTAGGCATCGGGCGCGACCAGCGACTGCATCAGGTAGGCCTCAGCCCCCATGCCGGGCACGCGCGTCTCGGCCCGCGTGGCCACCCCAGCCAGCGATGGCCCCACCAACTGCACGTCCGGCTTCAGCGAGTGGCAGATCTGGCAGCCGGCGTTGACGCCCATGGTTGCGCCGTTGAACAGCCGCTCGCCGGCCGCGGGATCGGCGCTCAGGCGCGCGTCGTGGAAGGCCAACGCCACCCGCTGGCCCGCCGCCACCTGCACCGGCCCATCGACCAGCACCTGCGGCTCGGTCTGGCCCTGCTGGTCGTAGATCAGCACGCGCACATGATGCTCGCCCGGCGTCAGGGAAAGCTGCTCCAGCGCCTGCGTCGGATCGCGGCCGTCGCGCGCCAGGGCATAGCTTTTGTCCAAGGCCGTTGCCCCGTCCAGCTCCACCACCAGGCGCAGCGGCGCGGCCTGGCTGGCGTCGGGGGGCTGATCGACCATGGCCGTCTCCCCCACCGCCGTCATGGGATAGCCGCTGCGATGCACCAGGCTGACCGCCACCTGGGCCTGCGCGCCGGCCGGCGGACGGTAGGGAAGCTGGGTGGCCAGGATCGACGCTGCCAGCACGACCACCAACAGCGCCAGCGCGGG
Organism: Caldilineales bacterium; assembly: GCA_021463315.1. GTDB lineage: Bacteria > Chloroflexota > Anaerolineae > JAAEKA01 > JAAEKA01 > JAAEKA01. The sequence continues at coordinate 2,053 of JAJTXO010000724.1, forward strand.
AAGCAGCCCGCGCCGGTCCAGCTTGTCCCAGCCCAGCGCGTAGCTGGTGGCTGGGCCGCGTCCCTGGCCAGCCAACGCGCGCGGGAAATCGTCGGGAGAGAGCCATTCCGCGCTGACCGGCGCGCCAGCCAGCTCACGGCGCAGCCGGGGCATGCGGCGGCGCTTCACCCGCTCCTGCATCCACAGATTGCCCTCGCGGTTGGGGCAGTCCTCGGGCGGGCAGCCGACGAACTGCACCTCGGCTGCGCCCGCGGCCAGCGCGTCGCGCGCCAGATCGGGATGCGCCATGCCGACGCAGGGCAGCGGGATCACCTCGACGTGGACGCCGGCGGCCGCGGGGCGGCCGCGGCCCTGGCCGAAGATCTGGGCATCGGCCGGGGCCAGATAGGGACGAGCGCTGTTTTGCGCGTGGCGCTCGCAGGTGAAGACCACGCGCACCGGCTGGGCTGACGCCGCCGCGGCGCGCGCCGCGGTCTCCTGCCACAGCGGCTCGACTCGCTGGTCGCCCAGGGTGATGGCCA
>JAJTXO010000725.1 GCA_021463315.1 Caldilineales bacterium
GTAAAGGAAATTCTTGCGTACTGTCACCCTGAGGCTCGGCGAAGGGTCTCCGTTGTGCTGAGCGGGGGATCCTTCGCCGAGCCTCAGGATGACAATGCGTAGGAACTTGTTTTGCAGAGTAATTAAGGCCCCGCAGGGCCTGGTGTTTTGTGTCAACCTTTGGCAGTGACCGCGCCATTGGGCAGATCGGCCAGCACCGCGTCGAAGTCGGTGGCCACCGCCAGTTGGACGATCAGCGCCTGCAGCTTGGCTTCGTCTGAGATGTGATCGAGGTAACTTTCCAGAACGCGGGCCTTGGAGAAGGGAGGATCGAAGCGCGTGGCCGTCAAGGTCAACACGGCCTGCTTCATCCCTTCCAATTGGCCTTCGGCGCGGCCCTGATCGTGGCCTTCGGCGCGACCCGCGGCGCGACCCTGATCGTGGCCCTCGGCGCGGCCCTCGGCGCGGCCCTCGGCGCGGCCCTCGGCGCGGCCCTTCTCGCGCCAGCGCCGCAGATAGGGGGTCTCGAACTCATACTCATCGCTGGCCAGATAACTCTCGATCATCTTCAACATCTCCTCGTCGCTGGTAAGCGCCAGCAAACCATTGAGCAATCGTGAGCGCAGTTCCTCGTCGCGCTGTTGGCGAACCATCGACACCACTTCAGGCAGAACGGCGGACAGTTCATCGGATCGCGTCAGACTCACGAGCGGGAGCAGAGCGGGGCGACCGGTTCGCAAGATCTCCTCGCCGCTCATCTCCCACAGCAACAGCGCCGTGTAGCGCCATTCCAGCGTCGTTCTGCCCTGGCCATCCTCGATTCGATGCTGCCCCAGATCGTTCTGGCCCGCATAGCGCTCGGTGTAGAGCACCACGCTGTGCAGCTTGACCGCGGCGCCGTGCAGGATCGCCAACTGCGACAGATAGCCGAGCTGGCGCAGCGCCATAGCTGGCATGCTCCGCCGGCCCTGAAATTCCAGATGCAACAGCACCACGTCGCCGTTGGCCTGCACCACCCGCAGCAGCGTGTCGACCCTCAGCGTCTCTGAGGCCAGCTCCACGTTGATCGGCTCGGCGGACAGCACCTCGGTGTCCAGCAGCCATTCGGCGAAGTCACGGCCAAAATATTGCACCAGCACCTTCAGAGGATGGTCAGTCGTCGCCATGTTGTACTCCAGCACCCGTGTCTTTGGTCGACATTTTACACTAGCTCAAGGGCGGTGTCAACCGGTTGCTGGCGCAGACCCAGCGATTCCAAAGCTGACGGCGCGCTGAGATTTTCTATGCCTGCGCGGCCCGCCACCAGGCCCGCTGCAGCCGCCATTCGTTGCTCTGGCGGTTCCAGCGCAGTTCTACGGTGTCGCCGGAGGCTGTCTGCGCCAGGAAGCAGCGCCATTCGCCCCCCTCCACCGGCTCGGTCCATTGCCGCCCCAGGCCCGCCAGATAGCGGGTGCGCTGACGCCAGGTGAAGGCGACAGGATGCACCACATCGCCGGGCGCAAAACGCACCTGCACGGTGATCGGCTCGTCGATGGTGTTCTCAGCCATGCGCTCGCTCCTGGACATCCGCCAGCCGCGGCGCCATGGTGGATAGATATTCCAGCAGCAGGTTCAGCGCGGCCAGAGCCGAATCCAGCTTGTTGGCGCGCCGGTCGCCCGGCCAGACGAAACGCATGCCCCGCTCACAGCCGGGCGCGGAAAGGTGGATATAGGTCAGCCCCTTGGGCTTGCCATCGCTGCCGCCGCCCGGACCGGCGATGCCGGTCACGCTCAAGGCCACATCGCTCTGCACCAGACGCCGCGCGCCCTGAGCCATCTCCGCGGCGCACTGCGCGCTGACTGCGCCCTGCGTGGCCAAGGTCTCGGCCTGCACGCCCAGCAGCCCTTGCTTGACCTGGTTGCTGTAGGAGAGCACGCCGCCCAGAAAATAGTCGGAGCTGCCGGGGATATCGGTGATCAGGTCGCCCAGCAGGCCGCCGGTACACGATTCGGCCACGGCCAGCGTCAGTCCGCGGGCCCGCAGGAGTTCACCGATCTGTTGGGCCAAGGGTTGTGATTTCATGCGCATCCTGGTTGTCTACTGGACAAGGCAGGCAGCTTGTGGTAGCATGGGCCTTGTCAGTCTGTGGAATCGACTGGAACAAACAAATTGAGACACCTGACGCTCGATTGTAGCTGCCAGGTCACGGGTTCTTGCCCCGGCCCGGGCTGAGACGGCCGGCGCTCAAAAGGAGAAACACTATGAAACGGCTACTGATGCTGATTGTTGCGGCCGTGGCTGTGCTGGCCGCAGCCAAGGTTATTCTCAAGCTGCTCAACCGGGGCAAATCCACTGACGCGCCCTCGCTGGAGCGCAGCGGCGAGATCGATTTGCCTTCCTTTGACGAGAGCGAACTGGGTGGGACCGTCAGCCCCGATCTGCTCAGCATTCTGGTCTGCCCCGAAGACCGCGGCCCGCTGACTCTGTCGGCGGACGGCAAATGGCTGATCAACCCACGCAACGGCTATCGCTACCCGATCCGCAAGGGCATTCCGGTCATGCTGATCGAGGAGGGGCGACGCAACCAGGACCTGAGTTTGGTTCAGAAGGCTGG
>JAJTXO010000726.1 GCA_021463315.1 Caldilineales bacterium
CGGCCAGGCTGCGCGTCACGCTCCCGCGCAGCAGATCGACCTGGTCGGGCGTCAACGCGGCAAACGACCTGGCCGGCTGGCCGGCCAGCTGCGGAATCGCCAGCGTTTCCAGCAGCAGCGTAAGTTCTTCGTCGCTCAGCCGAAGCGATTGTCCTTGCATTCCGACTCCTTCTGGCAGCTATTCCCCAACCACCCAGATGCCGCCGGCTTCGGGCGCAATCTGGATGTCGTACCTGAGAAAACCGGGGTGCGCTTCGTCGTCGCACAGATGGGCGTCGGCATCGTAGTAGCCGGCCGGCAGATCGAGGGTAAGGCTGGCGCCGGCCTGCAAACGCTCGCGCGATCCAAGCCGGTTGCGCCCCCAGAAGGTCTGCGAGGAGGCCTTCTTGACGCGCACCGAGCACAGCGCACCGCTGACGCCGTTGACGACTGTCAGCGTACTATCGCCGGAGCCGCTGCCGCCGCAAGCCAGGGCCGCCAACGCCAGCAGCAGGCCCGCGCAGCCCAGCGCTGTCAGCCTGGCGCGGGGCAAGGGATGAACGGAAGTGGTATTCATCGCGTCGTCCTGGAATCGCTGGCAGGGCGGCAGCGCCTACTGCCAGAAGCCGGGCCAGATATCGCTGTCCACGCCTGGCAGCCATTGGCTGGGTCGTGGGCTATTGGCGACGTATTGGCCGGCCGCGTCGAGCTGACCATCAATGGCCACTTGCCAATCCGCCGGAAGGTACTGCGTCGCCGTGTTGGTCACGTTCTGGGCCACGGCCACCGCGGTAGTCGCGCCCAGGTGCATGAAGGAATCCACAATGCCCCAGGCCATCTGTCCGGCGTCGCCTTGCGACCAGCCATTGCTGATCGTCTGCCAGGCGGTGCTTTGGTTGTCGTAGTCATGCACCTGGTACGAGCCTACCACCTGCCAGCGATCGACGGCGAAGGGCAGCGGCTGGCCGGCCAGATAGGACGAAGCGACGTACCCACCGTGGCCTCCGGTCTCCAGGATCACCTGGGGATCGATAGAGGGGCTGCCTCCGAACCCGGTCAGCCCAAGCGGGTTGAAGAAGCCGGCCGTCGGGACCTGCGGCAGATAGACGTTGGTGAACGGAATACGTTGCGCGCCGAACTCGATGGCGCGAATCGGGTCGTCGGCCAGCAGGAAGTTGTGATAATTGGCTGCGCCCACGCGCGGGTTGATGGGCACGCTGCCGCTCGATCCCATGGTGTTGACGCTGCCGATCTGATAGCGGTCGGCCAACTCCTGCGTGCCGGCCAGGTTCATCACCACGTGGCCGCCCTGGCTGTGGCCGGCCAGGTGGATGGTGGCGCCCGGCGGGATGTTCTGCTCGATCAGCCGCTGCGCCTCAAGTTGGAAGCGCGAAGGCACGCCGCGCCCGCTGCTGAGATTGGCCAGCCAGTCGTTGGGGCCGGTATGATTGTCGCCGCCTGCGTCGGTGCCAATGATCGCCACCAGGTATTGATTGTCGCCGATGCGCACGATCTTGACCGGCTCGTCCACGCCGTACTTCTCGCCGTTGCGAAAGTCGTTGATGTGGTACATCTGCTCGATCATGGCCGCCAGGTCGCGATAGGTCGCGCCCGGTCCCAGGACCAACGGCGGAATCTTGGCCAGGTTGTCGTAGTCGCCAAACGGTGGGCCGCCCGCCTGGCCCGCGCCTTGCTGGCTGCCTGTCACCGCAGACGCCGGCGCGGATACACCCTCGCCGCGAAAGGGTCGGGACGCCTCTTCTTCCGCCGCCCGCAGCACCTGGCTGATCTGCCTCGTCACAGTTTGACCTTGCTGCAGGGCAGCCGCCAACCGTTGCATCGAGGGCAGCACGCTGCGCTCCATCTCGCCGAAGAAGGCCACCGCGCCGCGGCCTTCCCAGCCGCCAGCCTGCAGGGCGCGCGTGGACTGTTGCACGCGCTGCGTGGTCTGCGCTGCGGCCTCGGCCTGCTGGCCAAAGCGCGCCGCGATCTGTTCTAGCTGGTCATAATGCGCCTGAATGACATCTGCGCCCATCGCCTACTCCTTTCCCGTGACCGTCGCTGCAATCAGATCGATCCCAGCAGCAGCGCGACCACGTCGCTGCGCGTGGCCTGCCGCGCCGTCAGCAGGCTGGCATCGCCGTCGACCGGTTCCACCAGCCAAAGCGCGTTGCTGCCCTGCACCAGGGTCAGATCGTGCTGCGCTGCTGCGCCGCCATCAGCCAGCCTGAGGACTTGCACGATGGTCACCTGGGGCTGGTTGGCCAGGGTGGCCAACAGCGCATTGACCAGATCGGACGAGGCCAGCGCCGGGTCCAGCAGCGCCCTGGCTTGGATCAGATTGCCCTGCTCGGCCAGTTGACGCAGTTGACCGAAGTCGCTGCCGGCCAGGCGCAGCTCGCCTGCCCTCGCCGCGACCTCTTCACGCAGTTGGCAGACGCTCAGCGCCTGGTCCACCAGATGCTCCCTGGAGGCCAACACGGTGAAGCGGTGCAACACCTCCTCGTAGGGGATGTGGATGACAAAGGCGCCGTCGCGCAGATGGGTCATCGGCGTTCGCTCGGGATTCCAGTCGTTGAAGTCGCCGGCGATG
>JAJTXO010000727.1 GCA_021463315.1 Caldilineales bacterium
CCAGCCGCTCCACGGTCTGGCTGGCGGCGGCGTTGGTCACCGCCAGGTGATCGGCGATGTCGCCCACGCCACACTGGCCCTTGTAATGCAGCCGATAGAGCAGCAGGACCTGCGGCATGGACAGGCCATGGCGGCGCATGAACGCGCTGAAGTCACGCATGGAACGTCCTACGGACAGCTCGACCCAATCCAGCAACACGTTGTTGAACGATGAATCAGATGTCATAGTTAAGTATCCTGAATAGTTAATGCTGCTTAATTATTAAGCAGTCTGTGGACTTTGTCAAGTAAGCCGCGCTCCCATCGACGATTTCCGGCCGCCCACGGGCGTCGTCCCCGGAGGCGAGGCTCACCTGCGTCGGACCGCAGATGCGGCGCAGGTGTTAGCCGGGCCGTTGAACAACGCCCCTTGCCACGTTGCCTAGAACCGCAGTCGATGATAAACTACAGCCACCACATCCGTCCGCGCGCAGGCGCGTCCGTTCAAGCCATCGTAGGACATACACCCATGACCGCACCCCAAGACCACAAACGCGTCAACGACATCTTGCTGGGCCCCATCGAACGGCCCGCCTTGCAGTGGCTGGCGGCCCACTCGCCAGCCTGGATGACCCCGGACAAGTTGACCGCCATCGGCACAGCCGGCGCCTTCCTGATCTTCTTCAGCTATCTCGCCACCCGCATCCACCCCGGCTTTCTGTGGCTGGCCAGCCTGGGCTTTCTGATCAACTGGTACGGCGACAGCCTGGACGGCACGCTGGCCCGCTATCGCAAGATCCAGCGGCCCAAATATGGCTTCTTCATCGATCACACCGTGGACGCCTTCAACGAGGCGTTGGTGGTGTTGGGCCTTGGCCTGTCGATCTATGTCACCTTCAACGTGGCCGCGCTGGCGCTGATCGGCTACCTGATGCTGTCGGTCTACGTCTATGTGCGCACCTTCGTGGATGGCGTCTTCCAGATCTCCTACGGCAAGCTAGGCCCCACCGAGGTGCGCGTGATCATTGTGGCGCTGAACACGGCCATGTTCTTCTTCGGCGTCCATCGATTCAGGCTTCCCTTCGGTCAGTTCACCATCTACGACATTCCGATAGCGCTCCTGGCCCTGATCTTCTTGGCGGTCTTCCTGACCTCCAGTTGGACCAAGGCGCGTGAGCTGGCAGCCATCGACCGGCCGCCACAGCCCGGCTCTGCCCCCTGAACCGATTAGCCCCAGACTTCGGAAGTCGCCGCAGCACTCAAAAGGACGCAGTTTCGGGCGCAAGGCCAGGTTCAGCCCTGATGCGGCGACTTCCGAAGTCTTTCGGTCCCAAGAGGCTTGGCGCAATGGGCCAGAACGCGTATAATGCCCTCGCTCTGGTTTGATCCACGCAATGAGGCGCACAATGAATGATCTGCTCCAACTCTGGCAACGACCTGAAACCGACGAAACCTACATGCTGGCCGGCTGGCGGCAATGGGCCGACGCGGGCAACACCTCCTCCGGCCTGGCGCACTACCTGATCGAACAGACCAACGCCACGCGCATCGGCCTGCTCCAGCCGACCCACTTCTACCTGTTCCAGGCGCCGGGCACCCACCACTTCCTGCGCCCCGATGTGACGCTGGAAGAGGGCCTGGTCAAGTCCTACCAAACGCACAGCAACGAGTTCCACTACTGGCACAGCGAAGACAAAGGCCTGGTGATCTTCCTGGGCGACGAGCCGCATCTCAATGTCGAGCTGTACGCCGATCTTTGGCTGGATGCGGTCGAAGCGCTGGGCATCCGCCGCGTGGTCTGCCTGGGCGGCGTTTTCGGCGCGATGCCCTACAACCGGGACCGGGAGATCCACGCGATCTACAGCCTGCCGCGCCTCAAGACCGCGCTGGAGCCGTACGCGGTCAAGTTCAGCAACTACGAGGGCGGCTCGACCATCGGCGCCTATCTGGCCTACCGCGCCGGACAGCGCGGCATCGAGCTGGTGGATCTCTACGCGTTCGTGCCGGCCTACGACTTCTCCCAGGTCACCAATCAGGTGCAGGGGCTGCGCATCGACAGCGACTATCAGGCCTGGTTCGATGTGCTGCGCCGCGTCAATCATATGTTCGAGCTGAACATCTCGCTGGCCGACCTGGAGGTGCGCAGCCTGGAGCTGGCCTCCTCTATGGACAGTCAAATCGAGGAGCTGAACCGCAAATATCCCAAGCTCAAGGTGCGCGAATTCATGCAGCAGTTGTCAGACGCCTTCGAGGAGCTGCCCTTCATGCCGTTGGACGACCTGTGGGCGACCGAGCTAGGCGATCTGCTGGACAATCTGAACTGAGCGTGTTCGACGATCCATGCATCTGCCCGACACCACTCTTGCCCCCGCCCTGACCAGCCTCGCCAACGCGCAGCCGCTGGCCGCGTTCTTCGACGCGGCAGTGACCACGCAGTTGGCGGTGGCTCTGTGGCATCGCCCCGGCCAGTCCGCCAGCCAGGGGGTGGTCGACCTGGGGGGCGCGCTTCAACCGGCCGCCATCGACTTTCGAGCCGGCGAGCCGTCCTTTGTGCTCTCCCCCTTCTACAGCGACACCTTCCCGCTGCGCGTG
>JAJTXO010000728.1 GCA_021463315.1 Caldilineales bacterium
AGAGGTCACCGATCACCGATCACCGATCACTGATCACTGATCACTGATCACTGATCACTGATCACCGATCACTGATCACCGATCACCGTTCACCGTTCACCGATCACCGATCACCGATCACCGATCACCGATCACCGATCACCGATCACCGGTCACCGGTCACCGATCACCGATCACCGATCACCGCGCCCAGCCGTTCTACTATCTGATCGATCTCGGCCCGGCTGATGATCAGGGGTGGGGCCAGGCGCAGGACGTTGGGGCCGGCGCCGACCAGCAGCAGGCCATGCTGGTAGCCAGCCTTGACCACGTCGGCCGCGGGAATGTCTAGCTCCAGGCCGACCAGCAGGCCCTGGCCGCGCACGTCCAGCAGGTGCGGGCTGTTGAGCTCGGCCAGCCGCTCGCGCAGATACTCGCCGTTCTCTCGCACCGCGGCCAGAAAGGCTGGCTGGCTGACCTTCTGCACCAGCGCCGCGGCCACGGCCGAGACCAGCGGCCCGCCCGCGAAGGTGCTGGCATGGTCGAAGGGATGGATCGCGTCGGCGACCCGCTGGGTCATCAACACCGCGCCCATGGGCAGCCCGCCCGCCAGCGGCTTGGCCGCGGTCAGCATGTCCGGCGTCACGCCGTAGCCCTGGTAGGCCCACAGATGGCCGCTGCGTCCCAGCCCGCACTGCACCTCGTCGAAGATCAGCAACGCATCGTGCTGGTCGCACAGCGTCCGCAGGCCGGCCAGAAACTCCCGCGTGGCCGGATGCACCCCGCCCTCGCCCTGGATCGGCTCCACGATCACCGCGCACACGTCGTCCTGGATAGCCGCCGCGGCCGCGTCCAGGTCGTTGAACGGAGCAAAGCGCACCCCCGGCATCAGCGGCTCGAAGGGCTGCTGGTATTTGGGCCGGTCGGTGGCCGCCAGCGAGCCAAACAGCCGGCCATGAAAGCCGCCGCTGAAGGCAACGATATGATACTTCTCACCGCTCAGGCCGGTCTCCGACCGTGCCCCACCGCTCGGGCCGGTCTCCCTACCGCTGCTTGGGCCGGTCTCCGACCGTGCCCGCTCGCGCTCACCGCTTGGGCCGGTCTCCCCACCGCTGCTCGGGCCGGTCTCCGACCGTGCCCGCTCGCGCGCATAGCGCCGCGCGAACTTGAACGCGCTTTCGTTGGCGCTGGCGCCGCAGTTGGCGAAATGCACCCGGTCGGCGAAGCTGGTCTCGCACAGCAGTTGCGCCAGTCGCGCCTGCGGCTCCGTGTGATACAGGTTGCTGACATGCCACAGCTTGCCGGCCTGCTGATGCAGCGCGGCCAGCAGATCAGGATCGCCGTAGCCCAGCGCGTTGACCGCAATGCCCGCCACACAGTCGAGATACTCGCGCCCCTCGGTGTCCACCACCGTGCAGCCATAGCCATGATCCAGCACAAAGTCCGCGCGCGCGTAGACCTGCAACAGGTAATCTTGCTCTAATTCGATGATAGCTCGTGTATCCATGTTGCTCCTCTTGGGGGAGGTAATCGGTGATCGGATCAGAAGTCAGAAGTCAGAAGTCAGAAGTCAGAAGTCAGAAGTCAGAGGTCACCGATCACCGATCACCGGTCACCGTTCATCGTTCATCGTTCATCGTTCATCGTTCACCGCTCACCGATTACCGATCACCGATCACCGTCCCACCGCCCGCCGCGAGCCCGGCCAGGTTGGTGATGACTGCGGCCGGCGCGCCGGCTTGCACTGCCTCGACGGCGGCGCGCACCTTGGGGATCATGCCGCCGGAGATCTGGCCGCTGGCGATGTGCGCCTCGATCTGGTCGATGGTCAGGCGTGGGGCCACCGCGCCGTCCAGCAAGACGCCCGGCACGTTGCTGACGAAGACCAGCCGGCTGGCCTGCACGGCCGCAGCCACGGCCGCGGCCACCTGGTCGGCGTTGACGTTGTAGGAGTGGCCGTCGACGCCCAGCGAGACCGGCGAGATCACCGGCAAAAAGCCGTCGGCCAGCCAGCGTTCCAGGATGTCGACCCGCACATCGACCACCCGGCCCACGTAGCCGATGTCCTGCCCGCCGGGCCGCATCGCCTCGACGCGCACCAGCCCCGCGTCGACGCCGCTGACCCCCAGCGCGTCGATGCCCGCGTTGACCAACCAGCGGGTGATGCGGTTGTTGACCAGCCCGCCCAGCACCATCTTGACCAGTTGCAGGCTCTCGTAGGGGGTGACGCGCAGCCCGTCGACCGTTTGAAACGCGACGCCCAGCCGGTCGTGCAGCGCGCCGATCTCCTTGCCGCCGCCGTGGACGATGATCAGCGGGCCTTGCCGGTGCAGCTCAGCCGCAGCGTCGACGAACCCGGCCAAAAACGCGTTGTCGTCGATCTCGTTGCCGCCGACTTTGAGGAGGAGGGGGGGAAGTGTGTTCATTGTTGATGTAGTGTGTGGAGTCGTAACGAGTAACACGTAATACGTAACCCGGAATTGAGTGCTTTGGGGTAACTATTCAGGCTGATGGCGCAGCCCGAGCGCGAAGGGATGATGGCAAGAACGGGTTGCCGACGAGAGCCATGTTGAGGGCATCCAAGACGTTGAG
>JAJTXO010000729.1 GCA_021463315.1 Caldilineales bacterium
AATGAAGACCAGCTTAAGGACGAAGATAGCCCAGGGCAACACCTCGAAGCCATAGGCTGTCTTCCGCTTGCGATCGTTGAACTGGCCCACAGCGAACAGGACGATGACGATGATGCCGAGAAGCAAGGTCAAGGCGTGGCCTGGGATGAAGTCAAGTCCAGGAATATCGGGGATGAAGCCATTGCCAATGGCGTTGAAGGCTGCGTTGGGAATGATGATCGTGCCCGTCCCCATGGTTGCTTGCAGCAACAGACCGCGGTAGATCAACCATCCGGCGAGGGTGGCGACGAAGGCAGGAATGCCGAAATAGACGATCAGAAAAGAGGTGATCAATCCGGCAAAAATGCCAATCACCAGGACGATGGGGACAACTGCAAAGGTCGGCAGACCCACTTGCACCATCAGGATGGCAGCAATGGCGCCCAGGAAACCGGCCAGAAAACCAACCGACAGGTCGATATGGCGGATGACGATGACCAGCGTCATGCCAACCGCCAACACTGCAACATAGCCCGTCTGGTTGATCAGATTGCTGATGTTGCGCGGTGAGAGAAATAGCCCGTTCGTAAGCACGGTAAATATCGCCATAATGACGAACAAAGCGATATACATGCCATACTCGCGGACATTCTGGCGGAGAACTTTCTGAAGGTCTTGAAAGAAAGACATGATGGGCCTCCTCAGATGGTCGCCAACTGCATGATCTTCTCTTGTGTGGCTTCCTCGATCGGCAGTTCGCCGGTGATTTGTCCAGAAGCAACGACGTAAACCCGATCGCTCATGCCCAGTACCTCTGGCAGCTCGGACGAGATCATGATGATGCTCATGCCTTGCTCCACCAGGCCGTTCATCAATGTGTAGATCTCGAACTTGGCGCCGACGTCGATGCCGCGCGTCGGTTCATCCAGGATCAGCACATTGGGCTTGACGAAGAGCCACTTGCCCAGCGACACCTTCTGCTGATTGCCGCCGCTCAAGTTACCAACCTTCTGCTCGATCGTTGGCGTCTTGATGTTCAGGCTGACCCGGTATTGATTGGCGACCTGGGCCTCGGCCTGGTTGTCTACCACGCCCCGTTTGGCGATTTCCTTTAGGTTCGCCAAGGTGATATTCTGCTTCACGTCCTGAATCAGGATCAGTCCTTTGGCTTTTCTGTCCTCGGTGACATACGCCAAGCCTGCCTTGATGGCATCCTCGGGCTGTTTGAACTGCTGCTTCTGGCCGTTGATGTACAGATCGCCCTTGAGCTGAAACCCGATCGAATTGCCGAACAAGCTCAGGGCCAGCTCGGTCCGTCCGGAGCCCATCAGCCCGGCGAAGCCGACGATCTCGCCCTTTCTGAGCGTGAAATTGATATCTTTGAGCACATCGCGCCCAAGTTTCTGGCTGTGAGCGCTCCAGTTCCTGACCTCGAGCACTACCTCTTCCGACAGCTTGTGCTCCCGCTTGGGATAGATGTTCTCGATCTCGCGGCCCACCATGTGCTTGATCAGCACCGGCTCGGACACCTCGCCCTTGTGGGCGTCGAGCGTGACCACCGTCTGGCCATCGCGCAGGACGGTTACGGTGTCGGCAATCGCGATGACCTCTTTCAGCTTGTGCGAGATCATGATGCACGTCACGCCGTTGTCTCTGAGATCTCGGATCAGGTGCAGAAGGTTCTCACTGTCGTCTTCGTTGAGCGCCGCAGTGGGCTCATCCAGGATCAACAGCTTGACATCTTTGCTCAGCGCTTTGGCGATCTCGATCAGTTGCTGTTTGCCGACGCCCAGGTCTTTGATCTTCGCGGCGGGGTTGACGTTGAGCTTGACCTTCTTCAACATCCGGTCGGCTTGCTTGATGGTTTCGTTCCAGTCGACAAGAGCTCCTTTCTTGATCTCGTGACCGAGGAAGATGTTCTCGTAGACTGTCAGCTCAGGAAAGAGCGCCAGTTCCTGATAGATAATGGCGATGCCCACTCGCTCGCTGTCGGCAATACCCTTGAACTTCTGGACTTCCCCTGCGAACAGGATATCGCCCTCATAGCTGCCGTAAGGCCAGACCCCGCTCAGCACCTTCATCAGAGTGGATTTGCCAGCACCATTCTCGCCGACAAGACAGTGTATCTCCCCTTGGGCCACACGAAAACTCACGTCATCCAAGGCCTTGACACCGGGAAAGGTCTTGGTGATGTTTCTCATTTCAAGGATTGGAGTGGCCATAACACCTCCGGCTGTCCAAGCCAACAGAAAGATGACAAAAGCAGCGGCAGCCAGACTGCCGCTGCTTTTGTGAGTCAGAGCGGATACTGCTTATTCGATCCCGGTGAAGTCGCTGGCTGGCCAATAGCCGGAGTCGATGATCGCGGCTTTGACGTTGTCCTTGTCCACCGAGATGACTATGGACGGCTTGGCCGGCACGTCGATGGCCTGATTGTTGTAGGTGGTCGTTTGTTCAGGGGTGTTGCCCGCCAGGAAGGCCAGGGCGGCCGCGATGGCGTCCTGAGCCAGGGTGCGGGTGTCCTTGTTCTTATCAAACGGAGAAGCAAGCGGTGACCTTGAAGCTTAACTGGATGTTCATTCCAATGGTAAA
>JAJTXO010000073.1 GCA_021463315.1 Caldilineales bacterium
GGCCACCTGGATGGCCAGCTCGCGCGTCGGCGCCAGAATCAGGCTCTGAACCTGTTTGGTGCCCCCTGGTAAAGCCTGGAGAATCGGCAGGCCGAAGGCTGCCGTCTTGCCGGTGCCGGTCTGGGCCTGGGCGATCACATCCTGGCCGGCCAACAGCAGCGGAATGACTGCGCTTTGAATCGCTGTGGGCTCGATGTAGCCCAGCTCGGTCACAGCCTGCACCAGCTCAGGATGCAGGTCCAACGAGGTCCATTCAGTTGTCATAGAAAACTCCTTGTGCTGCCTCAGGCGCGGGGCGCGCGGCGCGCGTTCAGCGTCTGAGGACCTTCTTTGGTTGTTTGATGAGTCCACTGCGTTCCGCCGTCCTTGCGGACGACGGCCCTGTTGACCAGCAACAGCCGACTCATCCCAAAGCAGGAGTCTCCTGTTGCAACAAAAGGCCCGACCATCAGCGGCCGGGCGCACTATTGGCATCATCTGGCATCGAATCGAACAAAACGATCCCCCACAGGGGATCATGCGCCAGAGTGTAGCACACGGTTGGCAATGGTGCAAAATTCGTTGCAACCGAAAGACTTCGGAAGTCGCCGCAACAGGGTTGAGCCTGGCCACTCACCCGGTGCTGCGGCGACTTCCGAAGTCTTGGGCTGTGACCGCGCCAGCCGCGCGTGGAATTGTGCATGTCCGCACACAGCTTGCCATATGCGGCATCCTGCGCTAAACTGCGCGCCGAGAGACTTCGGAAGTCGCCGCAGCAGGGTTGAACCTGGTCACTCACTCGGTGCTGCGGCGACTTCCGAAGTCTTGGGCTGAGCGACCGAAGGACTTCGGAAGTCGCCGCAGCAGGGTTGAGCCTGGCCACTCACCTGGTGCTGCGGCGACTTCCGAAGTCTTGACCAGAACAACTCACAAAGGAAGCGTGCAATGAACATCCAACGTTCCGATACCGTTTGGCGTCCCTGGACGCTGGCGCTGATCCTGGCTTTCCTGCTGGCCCTGATCCCGCTCCTGGCCGGTGGCGCCGCCGAGGAGGTCCAAGGTCCGGCCCCGGTGGTCATCAACGAGTTCATGGCCTCCAACAGCCTGACTGTGGCCGACGAGGATGGCGACTTCAGCGACTGGATCGAGCTCCACAACCGCGGCAGCCAGCCCGTCTCGCTGGCCGGCGTTGGCCTTTCCGACAGCAGCAGCACGCCTTTTCGCTGGGTTTTGCCCGCCATCGATCTGGCGCCGGGCCAACATCTCCTGATCTGGGCCTCGGGCAAGGACCGCGCCACGCCGGGCAGCCCCCTGCACACCAATTTCAGCATCAGCGCGGGCGGCGAGCCATTGCTGCTGACCCATCCCACCGCGGGTCAGTGGGACCTCGTCGCCCCCATCGCGCTGTCGGCCGACATCTCCTATGGCCGCCAGCCGGACGGCGCCAACCCCTGGTTCTACTTCGCTCAGCCCACGCCTGGCAGCAGCAACAACGGCAGCCCCGGCTACAGCGAGATTCTGGCCCCGCCGCTCTTCTCGCGCCAGGGTGGATTCTACACCGCGGCCTTCGATCTGACCCTCTCCAGCGCCAGCCCAGGCGCGCAGATCATCTACACCCTGGACGGCTCGCTCCCCGATCCGGCCAACCTGGCGGGCCAAACCTACAGCTACAAGAACTCCTTTCCGCAGAACCCCGGCGATCCCCTCGGTCCTTTCCTGAGCGACTCTTTTCGCACGCAGCCCTACAGCGGCCCCCTGGCCATTGTCGATCGCTCCGCCGCGCCCGACAAGCTGACCCAAAAATCATCCACCTACGACTTCGCCCCGACCTACTTTCCCCAGGCGCCCGTCTTCAAGGGCACGGTGGTGCGCGCCCGGGTGATCAAGCCGGGCGCGCTGCCCAGCCCGGTCAGCACCCACACCTACTTTGTCACGCCTCAGGGCCGCGCCCGCTACAGCCTGCCCGTGGTGGCGCTGAGCATCCAGGAGGACGTGCTGTTCGACTACGACGACGGCATTTACACGGCTGGCGTCCTGTTCGAGGGTTGGCGCGCGGCCAATCCCACGGCGGCGGCCAGCGCGGCCAGCGACGCGAATTGGCATCGGCGTGGGGATGAGAATGAGTTCCCGGCGCACGTCGAGCTGATTGAGCCGGGCAGCTCGACCGCGGCGCTCAGCCAGCGTATCGGCGTTCGCATCCACGGCAACGCCACGCGCGCCTTCCGCATGAAGTCGTTGCGGCTCTACGCTCGCAGCGACTACGGCGCGTCCAGCATTGCCTATCCCATCTTCCCCGATCAGCCCCTCGACAGCTACTATCGCCTGATCCTGCGCAACGCGGGCAACGACTTCGGCTGGTCCATGTTCCGCGACGCGGCCATTCAGGCTATCGTGGCCCCCCTGGGCTTCGACACCCAGGCCTACCGGCCGGCCGCGCTCTTCATCAACGGCGAGTTTTGGGGCATTCACAACATCCGGGAGCGCTTCGACAAGCACTATGTGGGCGAGACCTACGGCGTCGATCGCGATAACATCGACCTGCTGGAGGACTACGGCGTCGTCGAAGAGGGGGACAACCGCCACTACGTCGCCTTGCTGAACTACATTCGCAGCAACGGCGCGGCCGGCGAGCCTCAATACCGTCACATCGAGACGCAGATGGATCTGAAGAACTACGCCGACTATCAGATCGCGCAGATCTTCGCCCGCAACACCGATTGGCCCGGCAACAACATCGCCTATTGGCGGCTGAGAACCGACGCGTACCAGCCGGGCGCGCCGCTGGGCCACGATGGACGCTGGCGCTGGATGATGTTCGACACCGATTTCGGCTTCGGGCTCGAAGGGGGTCCCACCGCCTACGCGCACAACACGCTGGCCTTTGCCACCGAGCCGGGCGGCACATCCTGGCCGAACCCCGACTGGTCCACCTTTCTGCTGCGCAGCTTGCTGACCAACGACACCTTCCGCCAGCACTTTATCACCCGCTTCGCCGATCTGCTGAACACCGTCTTCTTGCCGGGGCGGGTCATCTCCATCATCGACGGGATGGCGCAGACCATCGAGCCGCAGATGCCCGAGCAGATTGCCCGCTGGAGCAAGCCGAGCAGCATGTCCACCTGGCAGAATCAGATTCGGATCATGACTGAGTTCGCCAACCAACGTCCTGGCTATCAGCGGCTGCAGATCCGCGATAAGTTCGGCATCGCCGGTGACTTCTCTCTGACGGTCGATGTCTCCGACCCCAGCCAGGGCTATGTGCGCGTCAACACCATCCCCCTCCTGGGCAGCACCCCCGGTGTTCCCGCCGCGCCCTATCCCTGGACCGGCGTCTATTTCCAGGGGATTCCGGTGGAGCTGCAGGCCATCGCCCGGCCCGGCTATCGTTTCGTCGGCTGGCAGGGGCTGCCGGAGGGCACGCCGGCGCTGACCGTGCAGACCTTCACCGCGAACGCGGCCGTGAAGGCGCTGTTCGAGCCCACACCGCAGCCACAGCCGGTTCTGCTGCACTACTGGCATTTCAACGATCTGCCCAGCGGCGCGCTGAGCCAGGTTCCGGCCGACTTCACCCTGCTGGCCGATGCCGCGATCAGCTATCCGGGCACGGGCGCGGGCTATATGGATCGGGTCAACGATGCCGGCGTGGCGCTCAATGCCCGCATGGGGCAGCCCGCGGGGCACGCGCTGCGGGTCAGAAATCCCTCCGACACGCGCGAGCTGGTCCTGGCCCTGCCCACCACCGGCTATCAGAATGTCGTTCTGCGCTATGCTGTGGTGCGCACCGACAACGGCGCGCAGGAGCAGCGGCTGTTCTATCGCACCAGCGCCGCGGCCGCCTGGACGCCGTTCGGCGCGGTCTTGACGGTCACGCCGAACTACCAGTTGGCCGAGGCCGATTTCAGCGCGGTGGCCGGCGTGAGCGACAACCCTGAGTTTGCCGTGCGCGTCCTCTTCGGCGGCGCCGCAGCCGGCGGCAGCTCGGGCAACAACCGCTTCGACAACATCACGGTCGATGCGGTCAAGCGGCCCTTCGTCTGGTATTTCCCCGCGGCCTTCCGGCGCTGAAAGGGCTAGACCAGGACCGCCTTGGCCAGTGCCTCCAGCCCCGCCAGATCGTCCAGCGCCAGCCATTGCAGCATCACCCGCTGCACGCCGGCTTGGGCCAGGGCGGCTAGCTGCTCCTGCACCGCGCTGGCCGCGCCGACAAGGATGCCGCGCTGGCGCAGGCTGGCCGGATCGCGGCCCTGCAGGCGAGCGTCGAGCGCGGCCTGGTCATGGCCGAAGAAGATGCCGGTCATCAGCGAGCGGCGCACCGCGTTGGCTGGCCGGCCCTGCTCCGCCAGCAGGCCATCCAGCGTGGCGTTCAACTGGCTGAAGTGGGACGCGGGGATGAGCACCGCGTTCCACTCGTCGGCATAGGCCGCGGCCAGGGGCAGGGTGCGCCGCGGCCCGTTGCCGCCGATCAGGATGGGCGGGCCGCCCGGTCGCTGCGGCCGCGGCAGCAGCACGGCCTCGTGCAGCCGGTAGTAGCGGCCCTGCCAGCTGACCGGCGCGTCGCTGCGCAGCAGGCGGCTCATGACCTCCAGCCCTTCCTGGAAGCGCTCCATGCGCGCGGCCACGTCCAGCAGGTCGAAGCCGAACGCGGTGTGCTCCCGCTCCTGCCAGCCCGCGCCGACGCCCAGCGTCAGCCGGCCGCCGGACAGATCGTCGAGCTGGGCGGCGATGCGCGCCGTGAACGCGGGATGTCGGAAGGAGAACGGCGTCACCAGCGGGCCAAACTCGATGCGCGTCGTGTGGCTGGCCAGCCAGGTCAGCGACAGCCATAGCTCCAGCGAGTCCAGGTCGGGCGGCCCCGCGTTGGTGAAATGGTCGGAGCGGTAGAGCCCGGCAAAGCCCAGCTCCTCAGCGGCGCGGGCGATGCGCTGCCAGCGAGGCCAGTTCAGGCCATCCTGGCCTTCGATCATGATGGCGATGTCCATGGGAGGGTCCTTTTGGGGGAAGGGGGTAGACAAGTAGACAAGTAGACAAGTAGACAAGTAGACAAGGGGGGAGGTAGGTTGGTAGATTGGTAGATTGGTAGATTGGTTGGTAGGTTGGTGGATTGGTAGATTGGTAGGTTGGTAGGTTGGTGGAGTGGTGGATTGGTAGGTTGGTGGATTGGTACTGCTGCGGTTGGAGGCGAGGCTTTGGCCGGCATGCGCCTACCGACGCGGTTGAGGCGAGGCTTTGGCCGGCCGTGCCAGGCGCCGCGTATTCTACCATAGTGCGCCCGCGCGTCATAGCGCGCCTGAGGTGCTTGGGTTGTTGGCCCGACGCCTGAGCGCCAAGGAGATCGCCCGACGGCTGGTGATCTCCCACCGGACTGTCAAAAGGAGATCGCCCGACGGCTGGTCATCTCCCACCGGACTGTCAAGAGGAGATCGTCCGACGGCTGGTCATCTCCGACCGGACTGTCAAGCGGCACATCGCCAACAGCACCCAGAATCTGGCCATGCCCAACCGTCAGCAGGCCGTCGAGACGGCTGTGGCGTTGGGCATCCTGGCTTCCCGGCGCTCCGGACTCGCCTGAACCCCTTTTCCTACAAAACGAGGGAGACTACGAAGCCAATCACCGTGCCCACGCCGGCCAGCGCCGCGCCGCGGCTGACGGAGAAGGGGATCAGCGAGTTGGTGAGCATGGCCAGCAGCCCGCCGGCCGCAATCCCGGCCATGCGCGCGCCGTTGACGTCGGACAGCCGGCTGGCCAGGAGGTAGCCCAGCGCCGCCGACACGCCACAGGCTATGACCACGGCGCCCCACATCAGCGCCATCCTGGACTTGGCCCAGCCCGAAGCGGCCAGGTCGGCCGACGGGACGAAGGACTGGGGGACGTTGGAGATCCAGATGGCAAAGAGGAACTCCAGGCTGACGGGAACACCGGTGGCCAGTTGGATGCCGAAGATCGCCGACTCTGGCACGCCGTCCACGATGGCGCCAACGACGATTCCCAGGGTGCTCTCCCCCTCTTCGCTGCCGAACTTCTTCGAGACGATATAGTCCGCCACCAGAAAGATCGCAGCGCCCACCAGCAGCCACAGACCCACCTCGTTGATGGTGAGGCTGGCTTCTTCCTGCGGCAGCAGGTCCGTCATGATGGCGACCAGCAACGCGCCCGCCCCAAAGCCGCCCAGCCAGCCCAGCGCCTTGGCCGGCAGCTTGAGATAGTAGACCAGGATTCCGCTGAGCAACAGCGCCGACTGCCCCAAGGCGCCCAAGGTAAACGCGTCAAGCATGAGTAATCTCCTCGTAGGACTGACAGTCCTTCGGAGGACTGTCAGTCCTGACACGGTGCGTGAGGAGCTCGACCCGACCTGTATCCAGATCATACCAGGCCCCGACGATGGCCAGTTGACCGGCGTCGATGGCCCGCCGCATGATGGGCACAGTCTCCAGCCGCGCGACCACGAGCTGAACCTGCGCGCGGCCGGCATCGTTCCACACGTCGCCGCCTAGTTGCCGGCCCTGTTCGACCGCCTGCGCCAGCCCTTCCACCAGATACTCGATCTCGGCGGGGGCCGCTTCTTCCGTAGCCAGGGCATCCATCGCCGCCTTGACCGCGCCGCAGTGCTCGTGTCCCAGCACCACCAACACGCGGATGCCCATTTCCACCACGCAGAACTCCAGGCTGCCCAGCACCGCCCGATCCAACACCTGGCCGGCTGTGCGGATGACGAAGAGATCGCCAAGGCCCTGGTCGAAGATCAGCTCTGGCGACACGCGCGAATCGACGCAACTGAAGATCGTGGCAAAGGGATGTTGCCCTGGGGCGATGGCGATGCGTCGCTCCGGCGATTGATCGGCGGTCGATTGACCGGCTGCAAAGCGGAGATTGCCTGCCTGCAGCCGCAGGATAGCCTCATCCGGCATCGTGCTTTTCCTTCCTGGCGCTGGCGGGGGGAGGACTGGCGAGCTGGCGTCGGGCGCCAGCCGGGGCAGATCGCGGTCGGAACAGCTTCCTCAGCGCAAACTCGGTGTAGCTGGTGCGGTCGGGGTCGAGGTGCTCCGCGGCGGTGTTCAGATAGGGCTGGCTGACCCGGCGCAGGTAGGCGACGATGCCGCGGTCCTGGATGTCGCCCAGCGCCTGGCGATAGTAGTCGAAGATGTGCACCTGGCCGAGCTTCATGCCTGCCTGCAGCGCGCCTATGCCCAGCAGCGCCGAGACCAGCCAGACGGGGATCTGCTCGCGTTCGGCTGTCTCCTGCATCTGCCGGCCGATGGCGTTGAGGCGTTCAGCGCTGGGCAGGCCAGGCGTGTTGTCGCGCAGCGTTTCCCAGCTCTCCTGCATCTCCAGCAGGCTCCGTCCCAGCTCGTCGCGCGCCAGCGGCGGGATGTCGATGGCCATGGAGAGCGCGCCGCTGGCGCCGCCCAGCGACTCCAGCAGGGCGTCCACCGAGGCGAAGTCCTGCTCTTGCGGCAGCAGCCCCAGCCGTTTCAGCTCGTCGGTCAGCACGTCGAGATAGACCTGCGTTCCATCCAACAGGTCGGTCGCCGCGGCCAACGTCCAGAGCGGCGAGAAGCCGACCGCGAAGATGCTGGTGAACTCGACCACGTTGCCAGCGAACTTGCGCACCGTCAAGCGGCCGGCGGTCATCGCATCGGCCTTCAGCACCGTGTCCTCGACGCCGCCCACCCACTCGATGGCGATGCGCAGCCAACGCCCCAGCAGCGCCTGGTAGAGCTGCGAGCGCCGCGTCCACTCCGGCAGAAAGAGCAGCGAGCTCTCGTAGACAACGCCGCCCGCGCCGGCCGCGACCGCGCGCGGCAGCCGTTCAGGCAGCGACGCCGCGTAGAAGAGCCTGTCCTTGAGCGCCTTGTTGGGGGTCAACGGAACGCCTCGTCAAGCCTGGGCGCTGATCGCCCCGAGCAGCTCGGCCAGCGACGCCGCCTGATCGGTGTCGTAGTGGACCAGGATGCTGCCGGTGACGGTGCTGACGTGGACGGCGTCCACTCCCGGCGCCGCCTTGACCGCTTCCGCGATCTGAGCGCAGAGGGCCGTCTGCTTCCTGATCTGCGGCAGCCGCAAGCGGGCGCGGCCGGGGATGTCGGAAGCGATCCTGGCGTCGCCCAACCCGGCCAGGATGTCGGCGACCTGTACGCTGGGCAGGCGCGCGGCTTGCTCAGCCTTGATCTCCTCGAAGATGTCCACCCAGTGTTCGACGTACCACTCGACGCCGCCCAACGCGCTTTGATAGATCGAGTGTGTGGCATCGACCAGCGGCTTGGTTACGTCAGCCGGTGAAAAGCCAGCGACGGCCGCCCCGGACGGGTCGATAACGGTGCTCTCAGTTGCAGTCATGGGTTGCCTCCAATTTCAGTTGAGATAGGTCAGCGTGTCGGAATCACGGATTAGACGGATTATTGGATTTCACGGCTGGGAAGGTGCGCATCGACGGCGCTTCCGCCTCCGTGAAATCCAATAATCCGTGGCAATCCGTGATTCAGACAGTCAGTGTCAGAATCACGGATCAGACGGATTCAGCGTACTCAGGCCGGCGCCGCCGCGGGCGTTTTGTCCCGCGCCGCCGCTTGTTCAGGCACAGTCAACATCGGCGGTTCCTTGCCGAACTTGCTGTGGATGTCGTGGGCCAGCCAGATCAGCAGCGGGCCGGGCAACATCTCCAGCGAGATGCCGAAGGCGAAGATCTGGGCGACGCCGAGCCCGGCGATGGCCAGCGGCAAGGTGCGTCCTCGCACATGGATCCGGCCGTTGGTGCGCCGATAGATGGCTGAGTCGACGCGGTACATCAGATCGGCGAACTGCTGATCCAACTTGCCATAGGCGCTGCCGCCGCCGCCCGACTGTCCCTCTGCTTCCTCTTCCTCCGGCTCGATCTCGAACGCGGCCGCACCCAGCAGCTCGACCTCCTTGACGGCTCGCCACAGCAGGTTGTGGCCGTGCGCTGGATGCTCTGCCTTGTAGGTCACCACAACGCTGCCGGTGCGTTCGTTGACGGTCACGTCCTGCACCCGGGCATCGTGCTTGAGCTGCTTTTGCAGGCCGGCCATGGCCTCTGCAGTGCGATACTCGCGGCGCAGTTGAAGGCGGATGCGGCCGTGGGTCGCGCTCTTGATCACGCCAAAGGGCGCCAGCGCTGCCTCGATCTCCCTGGCGCTCTCGGGGATCGGCGCTTCCTGTTGGAATTCCGTGTCTTCAGCCATTGTTGCTCACTCCATTGCTGCCTTCCTGTTGGCGATACATCACCACCGCCTGCGTGACGTAGCGGGTCAGTTGATCGCGGATCACCTTGCAGGAGATCAGGTCGGGCTTGTCCGTTACCGCGATGTTGACCTGCTCAGGACCCAGCACCCTGCAAACCCCGTCGAAACGGCCAAGCGCGGTGGGAACTGAGAACTTCGTGGCCGCGATCTCACCGGTCACCGTTCCACCGGCCGCGACGATCATCGGGCGCACCATTTCGATGACCCCCGTCGGATCGCTGGGGATCTTGAAGTTGTACGTGCACTGTATGGGTCGCTTTGCCATGCCTGCTCCTCTCTGCGCGTCGTCAGCCCAACGGGTGAACAACCGACCGGGCTGGGTTGTTCCGCTACGGCAAGTTGCCTGCTGACCGGCCTTCGTCGGCACCCGCCTTGGCCGTGGCGACGGCCTCCAGCGCGTCCTCAGCAGCGGCCGGCGCCCCGCGGCCGTTGGCGCCGTTGCCGGCGACATACGGGACGGTCAGCGGCGCAGTCTCAGCGAAGAGCTGCGCGCTGTCGGCGCTGTGGCCGTTGCTGGCTGGCGCAGCGGGGGCCGGCAAGAGCGCCGGGCTTGCCGCGCCGGCCGGCAGGGCGGCCGCGGAACGGCGGCCGAACAGCCGGTGGCGCAGGCTCTCCGGCCCCAGCAGCGGCCGAAAGCCGTTCATCTCGGCCGCGATGGCCGCGCCGTTGTTCAGCACCACCGCGATGGCCGGGCTGATGCCCACCAGCGCCGCGGCGGCCATGCCTGCCACGTTGGGAACCACCACGATGCCCACGTTCTCGCGCACCGTCCGCATGGCCCGCTGCGCCGTTTCGATGGCCGTGATCAGCGCCAACAGGTCGTTGTCCATCAACACCACTTCGGCGGTCTCGCGCGCCATGTCGGTGGCGCCGGCAAAGGAGACCGAGACCGCGGCATGCGCCAGCGCCGCCGAGTCGTTGATGCCGTCGCCGACGAAGACGACGTTCTTGCCGCTGTCTTGCAGCCCCTTGACCACCTCGACCTTGCGCTCCGGGAAGGCCTCGGCGTAGGTGTGCTCCGGCGCAATGCCCAGCTCCGCCGCCACCGCGTTGGCCACCTGCTTCATGTCGCCGCTGAGCATGTAGGGGGTGATGCCCATGGCGTACAGCTTGCGGATCACCTCGGCGCTCTCCGGCCGCGGCGGATCGCGATAGAGGATCACGCCCAACAGCCCCTGGTCGTCGGCCACGTAGACCTGCGAGGCGGCCATGGCCTCGATCTCCGGATGGGCTGCCAACAGGTGCTCGCGCAGCGCGTCGAAGCCCAGGATGCCCATCATGCGATGGCTGCCCACGTAGAGCTGGCGGCCGTCGATGACCGCGGCCACCCCCTGCCCGACGCGGAACTCCCACTCCTCACACTCCTTCAGCGGCAGCTCGCGCTCGCGGGCGTGGCGGGTGATCGCCTCCGCCACCGGGTGGGTCAGCCCTTGCTCGGCCGTGGCGGCCAGTTGCAGGATCTGGTCGCCGTTTAGCTCCTCCCGCGTGGTGTAGATGCCCACCACACCGGCGTTGCCCTGGGTCAGGGTGCCGGTCTTGTCGAAGACGATGGTGTCCACCTTGGCCAACTGCTCCACCGCCCGGCCGCTGCGGATCAGGATCCCCTGGCGCGCGGCGTAGGTCAGCGAGGAGAGGATGGCCGTCGGCACCGAGACGCGCACCCCCGTGCCGATGTCCATGGTGATCACCGAGACGCCGCGGGCGACCATGCCTGAGGTGGCGGCCACGGCCGCGCCCAACGCCAGGGTCGGGATGACCACCCGATCGCCCACCTTGCGCGCGTAGTCTTCCATGCGCGTGTCGTGCACCGGCGCGGCCTTCATCAGGTTCACCACCACGCCGGCGCGCGTGTTGTCGCCGGTGCGCCGGGTGTCGATGCGCA
>JAJTXO010000730.1 GCA_021463315.1 Caldilineales bacterium
CTTGCTGTTGTCATCCTCAACTATAACACCCGCGATCTGCTGCGCCGCTGCTTGGAGACGGTCTTTGCCAGCCAGGGCGACTTCAGCTATGCCGTCTGCGTGGTGGACAACGCGTCGTCCGATGGCAGCGCCGAGATGGTGCAAAGCGAGTTTCCGCAGGCCATCCTGATCGCCAGCCCCATCAACGGCGGCTATCCCTACGGCAACAACCTGGGGCTGCGCCATTTCGGCTGGAGCGAGCAGCCCGGCGCGGGCGATCCGGCCCTCACCCCCCGCTACGCGCTGCTGCTCAATCCCGACACCGAGCTGCCGCCCGCGGCGCTGGCCGGGATGCTGGCCTTCATGGACGGACGGCCGCAGTGCGGCGTGGCCGGGCCGAAGCTGCTGCGGCTGGATGGCAGCCTGGACCTGGCCTGCCGCCGTTCCTTCCCCACGCCCCAGGTCAGCCTCTACCGCATGGCCGGCCTGAGCAAGCTCTTTCCCCGCAGCCCGCGCTTCGGTCGCTACAACATGACCTTCGTCGATCCAGATCAGACCATCGAGGTCGACTCGGTGGTGGGCGCCTACATGCAGGTGCGCGGCGAGGCCATCCATCAGGTCGGCCTGCTGGACGAGACTTTCTTCATGTACGGCGAAGACCTGGACTGGGCATTTCGCATCAAGCAGCGCGGCTGGCAGGTGTGGTATAATGCCGCGGTGACGGTGCTGCATGTCAAAGAAGCCGCCAGCAAGAGCAGCAGCAAAGCGCGCTATGAGTTCTATCGGGCCATGCTGATCTTCTATCGCAAACACTACCAGGCCACCACCCCCCGGCTGCTGCATTGGGCCATTGTCGGCGGCATCGGCCTGCGCGGCAGCCTGGACATGGCCGGCCGGCGCTGGTCTCAGTGGCGGCGCAGCCGGCGGCCGGCCGGCGCTCCAGAATGACAGGACAGCCATGAAGCGCTCGCAACTTGTCTTAGTGTTGGTGCAGCTCATCTTCGATATCCTGTTCACGCTGTTGGCCGTTGTCCTGGCCTATCGCATCACCCTGGCCTACGATCCCAGCGTGGGGGCCGTGCGGCAATACCTGGCGCAGATGCTGATCTACGTCGTCACGGTGATCGCTGCCATCTTCTTCCACAGGCTGTACACCCGCAGCCGCGGCCAGCCGCGGCTGGCAGAGCTGCTGACCCTCTACCGCGCCGTCACCATTGGTTCGCTGCTGGCCGTCGCCTTCATCTCCTTCCTGCTCAAGAACATCATCGACTACCGCCGGCCGATGATCGTGTTGGCCTGGCTGTTGACGCTGGCGCTGCTGACCCTCAGCCGTGTGCTGCACATCCAACTGCAGCGCTGGCTGATGCGCCGCGGTGTGGGCGACAACGACGTGTTGTTGGTGGGCACCGGCGAGGTCGCGCGCATCGTCCTGCAGAAGATGCTGAACTCCCCTCAACTGGGCTATCGGCCGGTGGGGCTGGTAGCGGTGGGCGACGGGCCACAGCGGGTGCTGGGGCTGCCCGTGCTGGGCAAGACCGCAGACCTGCCCACCCTGATCGAGCAGCAACAGGTGCAGGAGGTGATCATCTGCCTGCCCGAGGCTACCCATCGCGAGCTGGTGCAGATCGTCGCGCAGTGCGAACGGGAACGAGTCAGCATTCGCATCTACCCCGACGTCTTTCAGATCATGGCCTCGGAGGTGAGCATCAGCGATCTGGCCGGCCTGCCGCTGCTGACCATGCGCGATGTCGCCCTGCGCGGCTGGCATCTGGCGCTGAAGCGCGCGGTGGACATCGTCGGCAGCGTGGCGGCCATGATCCTGCTGTCGCCGCTGATGATGCTCACCGCCCTGCTGGTCAAGCTGGAATCGCCGGGCCCGGTGTTCTACGTGCAGGAGCGTATGGGCCTGGACGCCAAGCCCTTCCTGATGCTCAAGTTCCGCTCCATGCGCGATGATGCGGAGCGGCAGGGGCCCGGCTGGACCAAGCCCGACGATCCCCGGCGCACTCGCATCGGCTCTCTGCTGCGCAAGCTGTCTATCGACGAGCTGCCTCAGTTCATCAACGTGCTCTTGGGGGATATGAGCCTGGTGGGACCGCGGCCAGAGCGGCCGGTCTATGTGGAACAGTTTCGCCAGAGCATCCCACGCTACATGGATCGCCACCGCGAGAAGGCCGGCCTCACTGGCTGGGCCCAGGTCAACGGACTGCGCGGCGACACCTCCATCGCCGAACGCACCAAGTACGATCTTTGGTACATCGAAAACTGGTCGATCTGGCTGGATTTCCAGATCATCGTGCGCACGGTCCTGCGCATGTTCAGCGACCGCCAGGCCTACTGAGCCCGCGCTGACAAGACCCCGACGTTTGATCCGATCGAGGAGTATCATCTCAAAAAACCGGGGTAGAGACTTCCGAAGTCTGCGCAGGTTTGTTCAAAACGAGCTCACAGTCCATAAGACTTCGGAAGTCTTCCCCCTACATCGAGGACGCTGCATGATCACCCAAGCCGCAAAAGAACTGTTTGCCCTGCTCAACGCGCTCTGCGGTGGATTGTTGATTCTGGGACTGTTGATCTATCTGCTGCGCGC
>JAJTXO010000731.1 GCA_021463315.1 Caldilineales bacterium
GTATCGACGTAGCCATGCTCGATCACGCGGTCGATCCAGGCGCGTTCTTCCGGCAGAAAGCCGGTGACGGTGACGTTCTCCTCAGGCCGGGCGAGGTCGATGGGGCAGTGCGCGGTGTTGACATCGCCGCAGAAGATGACCGGGCGTCCCTCGGCGCGCAGCCGCTCGACGTAGTCCAGAAACGCCGCTTTGTAGGCCATCTTGAACGGGACGCGCTCGTTCTTCATCCCGCCGTTGGGGAAGTACGCGCCGACCAGCGCGAAATCGCCGAAGTCGGCAGTGATCGTGCGCCCCTCGTCGTCGTACTCGTCGATTCCCAGGCCGATGCTGACGCGCTCCGGCTCGCGGCGTGTGAACAGCGCCACGCCGCTGTAACCTTTGCGCTGCGCGGACGCCCAATAGGTGTGGTAGCTGTCGGGATGGAGCAGGGAGTCGTCGAGCTGGTCCGGCGAGGCTTTGGTCTCGTTGATGATCAACATATCCGGCTGCTCCGCCGCCAGCCAGTCGAGGAAACCTTTGCGCTGGGCGGCGCGGATGCCGTTGACGTTCCACATAAAGAGTCTCAGCATGGCACGCCTCTCGCAGGGTGAGCGGTCCGGTTGCAGTCAATTGTACGGATGCGCGGCGCGGATGGCGAGAAAGCGCGCTGAGCGTCGAGCGGATTGGCGTGTTCGGCTCCGCTGGGCGAGGTGAGGCCGACGCGGCCAGCGACATCGACATCCTGGTGAAGCTCGCGGAGCCGTCTTTCCGCGATTTCATGCGTGTGAAATATCTGCTCGAAGACCTGCTTGGCCGTCGGGTGGACCCCGTGCTTGAGGACTCGCTGCGGGACGAACTGCGTTCACCTGTGCTGAGCAAGGTCATCTATGCCGAGGGATTCTAGACTCTATCTGCGTGATATGGTCGATGAGGCCCGGTTTATAGAGGAGCATGCGCAGGGCTTAGCGTTCGATGCGTTTTTCTCGGATGAGGTTCTGGTTCGCGCCGTGCTCAACAGCCTGACGGGGCTTGGCGAGGCGGCGCGAGCGATGCCCGAAGAGGTTCGCCAGCGCGCGCTTGTGGCGGCGGGTCCACGTGCGAATCAGGGTGAACTCCTTATCTTGCGGCTGCTTCTAGTAGTGCACCAAGCAAGGATTGAAGGATAAGATAGAAGCTGGCATACTGAGAGAAACGGGCACGAAGCCAAAGGAGCCAGCCATGCCAGCCAAACGATACAAAGTGACGTTAAGCGCTGAGGAGCGCGCTGAGTTAACGCAGTTGGTGAACAAAGGGAAAGCGGCTGCGCGAAAACTGGCCCATGCGCGCATTCTGCTGTTGGCGGATGAAGGGGAGGCCGGGTCGGGCTGGAAAGACGACCAGATCGTGGACGCGCTGAGTATCAGCCGGTCGACGGTCGAGCGCGTACGGCAGGCATGGGTCATGCACGGGCCAGAGGCGGCACTGAACCACAAGCGACCGTACCAGACCCGCCCGCGGCTCCTGGACGGGGAGGCGGAAGCGCATCTGGTCAGGCTGGCGTGCAGCGCGCCGCCGGAGGGACGGGAACGCTGGACGATGCAACTGCTGGCCGACAGGTTGGTGGCATTGGGCATTGTGGAGCGCGTGTCGGATGAGACCGTGCGCCAGACGCTGAAAAAAACGACCTCAAACCGTGGCTGAAACGGATGTGGTGCATTCCGCCGCAAGCGGATGCGGCCTTCGTGTGTCAGATGGAAGAGGTACTGGATGTGTATCAGCGTCCGCCTGACCCTGCACGCCCGCTGGTGTGCCTGGATGAAGGGACCAAACAACTGGTGAGCGAAACGCGCTGCCCCCTGCCGGCGCGCCCCGGCCAGCCAGGGAAAGTCGACTTTGAATACGCGCGCCAGGGGACCGCCAATCTGTTCGTGCTGTTCGCCCCCTTGGCCGGCTGGCGACAGGTCCAGGTGACGGAGCAACGTACGCGCCGTGAGTGGGCGCACTGCATCCGCGACCTGGTGGACGTGCACTTCCCCGACGCCGAGACCCTCGTGCTGGTCATGGATAACCTCAACACCCACCACCCTGCGTCCCTCTACGAAGCTTTCCCGCCCGCTGAGGCCCACCGCCTGGCCGCCAAACTGGAAATCCACTACACCCCCAAACATGGCAGCTGGTTGAACATGGCCGAGATTGAACTGAGCGTGCTGGCCCGCCAATGCCTCGACCGGCGCATCCCTGACCAGGCCACCTTGACCCAGCAAGTCACCGCCTGGCAAGCCCGACGCAATACCCAGGCGTCAACCGTTGATTGGCAGTTTACGACGGAGGATGCCCGTATCAAACTCAAACGCCTTTATCCGTCAGTTTAACCCTGGCGCTCTACTAGAGCGTGTTATGCACTTGTGCCGGGTAAAGCCCCCCATCCCCCGGCCCCTTGCCCCCAAAATGAGGGAAGGGGAGACCGCTCTGTTTTTTCCTTCCCTCGTTCTGGGGGAAGGAACCGACCGGAGGTCGGAAGGATGGGGGGTGGCCTAGAAACCAGACCACGAAGTGCATAACAGCCTCTAGTAGAGCGCCAGGGTTAAACTGACGGATAAAGGCGTTTGA
>JAJTXO010000732.1 GCA_021463315.1 Caldilineales bacterium
GGTGCGGCTGTTCCGCCTCCGGGTAATCCGCAAATCCGTGACAATCCGTGATTCAGACGATTATCGGTGAGCGGTGCGGCTGTTCCGCCTCCGGGTAATCCGCAAATCCGTGACAATCCGTGATTCAGACGGCCACCACCATGGTCGGCGTCGTGGTGCCGCCGCCGGCGGTTACGTTGAGCAGCCCGCCCGCGGAGAGCCGGGTCAGACAGCCGCCGGCGTAATGGCCGTCGAAGATGAAGGGGTCGAAATCCACCAAACGCGGCTGCACCGCGAAGGCGCCGTCGGGCAGCACCACAGGAAACTGTTCCTGGCCCAGAGGCACGCGCATCTGCACCACCGAGGGCTGGCGCAGCGCCTCGTCGATCGCCTGCTGCCATTGGGCCTGGCTCACATCCCAGCCCAACACCACCCCCTTGCCGCCATACTCGTCGTTGGGCTTGAGCACCAGCCGCTCCTGGTTGGCGGCGATAAAGGGCAGCAGATCGATCTCGGCGTTGTCGAGCCAGGTCATGCGCTCTTCCACCCGGCGCGTCCAGGGAATATGGCGCTGGATCGCGGCCAGCTCTTCCCGGCTGAACAGATGGGCGTTTTGTTCGTCGCTGAGCAGGGCCAGGCTGGCTTTCTTGTGCAGCAGCTTGCAGGAAAAACGATTCATCATGCAAACGGCTCGATCACGCACGGCATAGATCAAGGGATGCTCGATGCCGTAACGGCCCAACAGCTCATGGGTCAGGATGCGCTTGTAGACGAAGTCCACCGCCACGCCATCGGCATAGAGCACGCCGCCCTCATAGGTCATGGCGTCCGGCTCGACAATCAGGGTGCGGATGCCGTGATGCGTGAAGTATTCCTGGAAGAGGATGAACTCGTGCTGCGTGGGCAGGCCGGTCCAATCGACAATGGCCACCGTGGGCAGCGAACGACCGCCCCACTCGCGATAGATGCTCAGCAAGGTTTGCAGCGCGGCCGGCTTGGCCCACAGCGGACGGATGGGATAGCGCTGCTGAAAGGCGTGCAGCAGGGGGGTTTGCAGGAAGACCTCGGCCAGCCCATCCTCGTAGGCGATCGCGGCCGGGCTCTCGGCGTTGTATTCCAGCAGATGCAGGCTGGGCTCGCCCGAATCGTTGTGGATCAAGCTGCAATCCAGCCGGCCGATGGGCACAGGCAAGCTGACGCCAGCCTCGTAGCCCACGATGATCTCCTCCTCGGGCGTCAGCCACACCTGAGCTCGCAGCGCCGGATCGATCAACATGGCCTGGTAGGCCTTGTCGAAGGCCGAGACCAGGGTGGCGCTCATCTGGCTGGCGGCCCGCCACTCCTGAACTGTGACCAACTGCGGCCGCAGCGCGGT
The DNA here is from genome assembly GCA_021463315.1 of Caldilineales bacterium. Classification (GTDB taxonomy): domain Bacteria; phylum Chloroflexota; class Anaerolineae; order JAAEKA01; family JAAEKA01; genus JAAEKA01. The sequence continues at coordinate 1,355 of JAJTXO010000732.1, forward strand.
CGATAGCAGCCGGTCGCCGAACAGCAAATGGCCCTGGCGCATGCCGCGCTCCAGAACGGCCCAAGAATCGGCCATCATCTGCGGCGTGGCCAGATCGAGATAGGTTTGAATCGCTGGATGAATTGCTGCCATGATCGCTCCATTCTGCTGCGCAAATCGTCAAATATCCACACGCTGGGCCCGGTCTCCGACCGTACCCCTACGACACATTACCGTTGTTAGGTGGCTCCTGCGCCGCCTGCTGCGCCGGAATCAGGCCGAGATCGATCGCTTCCTCCGGCGGCAGCGGCTCCATAGCTACGCCGCGCTCGGCCCACATCAGCGTCTCGGCGTCGGCCATCGCCTCGTCGCGCTCGACGAAAACCAGATCGAAGGACACGCTGCGTTGGTCCAGCAGGGTGTGATCGCGTGTCAAACGCAGGAGGAGGTGATAGGCTTCGTCCGGCCGCGGCCGCTTCAAGTGCATGGTCAGCGAGATGTAGGTGAACTGCACGTCCACCATGGTCATCTCGGCCACGGCCTGCCCGTCGGGATCGAGGATGACCATCTCCAGCTCAGGATGGCCGTCAAAGGGGGTGAGCTGCACCCGCGCCCAGACCCGCTGCAGATCGGGATAGGGCAGCGCCTGAGCGCGCAGGAAACGCGGCGGCTCGTCCTCTTGGACGAACTCGATAGGCTGGTTGTACATGATGGACGCTGCTTGCTTATGTCATGCCGAGGCTGCCGGAGCTTCCGACAGGCGCACACGGCGATGCTTCGCCGAGCCTCAGCATGACGGCGGTTGGGACTGCTGCTGCACACTGCGTCGCAGCGTCACCGACTGCCGATGCTTCGCCGAGCCTCAGCATAACGGCGGTTGGGACCGTGGGTTGTTGGGCGGAATGGGAGAATCGGGGCGGGCTCGGCGCTGAGATCGCCTGGCTGGCTGTGGCGGAAAGGCGGGAGTGGGTGGGAGTCGAACCCACCATGGCTACCTCTGCGGCACCCATCACCGATTTTGAAGACCGGGGCGCCCACCGGGACACATCCACCCCCACACAGCCAGCGGCATGATACACGAATTGCCCCGGATGGTCAAACGATAGCTAACCGATCCAACACGTCCGGCCTGCCATGCCAACAGGCCGGTTTGGCTTGGGTCTCCAACTCGACCCAAGCGAAGCGACGCAAGCATGTCAGTGGGCCAAGCCTTGGTCAACCAGACCCCGT
>JAJTXO010000733.1 GCA_021463315.1 Caldilineales bacterium
AACAAGCCGCCCGAGCTGATGGCGCGGCCGCATCTCTCCATGGATATCTACGCGTTGGGCATGGTGCTGTACGTGATGATCGCCGGCCGGCTGCCTTATTCCGAGCGGACGCGCAAGGGCATCACCACCGCCATTCTGGATGGCAATCCCACCACCCCTTCCACCTACCACCGCATGGTACACAAGGACCTGGACGATCTGGTGCTGATGGCGCTGGCGGCCGACCCCAGCCGGCGGCCCACGGCCGACGAGTTCGCGCGGGCCTTGGAGGAGCTGTCGATCCGGCTGGGCTATCGTTCGCACTACGGCCATCTGGCCCCCATTCCAGCCGCGGCTGCCAGGGCGGCCTCAGGCGGCGGCCGCTCGCGGGCCAGGTTGGCCGCCGTGCTGGGCGGTGTGGTGCTGGTGCAGGGCCTGGCGCTGGGTGCGCTGTTGTTGCCTCGGATGGCTGGTGAGCTGGCCGGCCAGACACCCACCCCCGTCGCACAGGTTGAGCAGCCCTCTACACCTGCTGCCACGGACGTTCCCACCCAGCCGCCAGCCGAGCCAACCGCGACCGATCCACCGGCCACCCGCACAACTGACAGCGTGGTGGCGCCGACAGCACCCCCTGTCGCACCGGCTATCCAAGCGCCCACGGCCACGCCCAACCAGGCCCAGATTTCGACCCCTATTCCTACCCGAACCCCGATCCCTACGCACACACCCATTCCCGCGGCGACCGTCCAACGGACAGATCCTCAGGCAACTGTCACGCCTTCCTCGCAGAACACATCCGCTTTGACGCTAACGCTGGCCGGCCCAGCCAGCGGCAGCTCCTTGCGCGGCCGGCAGACTTTTTCCTGGCGCGTCAGCGGCGGGTTGTCGCCCAATCAAGCCTTCGAGGTCGTGATCTACCGACAGGGCGCCTCTCCTCTGAGTGGCGCGGGGCTGGCTGATCCGACCACAGAGAGCTCCGTAACCGTGAACCTGGACGATGTCAATAACCGTGTTGACCACCCATTGGCGCCTGGATCGTGGCTGTGGGGTGTCAACCTGGTGCAGCGCAACCCTTATCAGCCGCTGCAGTCGCTGGCTGGCGGCTGGCAGTTCAACTATGCGCCCTAGACTGGATGGAGCAGCGATATGCCCCCCAACAACGGCAACGACAGCGCGTTCCTGATCGGCAGCTTTACCGATCCTGGACGCAGCGGCAAGAACAACGAAGACGCTCTGGCTGTCTTCGAGGTGGACTGGCAGGATGACCTGCGTCTGCGCCGCGTGCAGGTGGCGGTGGTGGCCGATGGCATCGGCGGCAACAACGCGGGCGAGATCGCCAGCAAGATCGCCGCGGAGAAGATCGGGGCCGTGCTGCGCACCCTGCCCACCGTGTCCATCGAGGAACGGCTGGAGCAAGCGCTGCAACAGGCCAACCACGAGATCTTCGACACCGGCCAGAACAACCCCAGCCTGGCGGGCATGGGCTCCACCGTGGTCGTAGCGGCCATCGTCGACGACCTGCTGCATGTGGCGCATGTGGGCGACAGCCGCGCCTATCTGGTGCGGGGCGGCGCTGCCCTGCGTCTGACCCTGGATCATACCTGGGCGCAGGAGGCCATCGAGATCGGCCGTTTGAGCCCGGAGGCCGCGCGCATCCATCCCAATCGCAACGTCATCAAGCGTTTTCTGGGCGTCGACGAGGCGCTGGACGTGGACCACAAGATGATCGACATCGAGCGGGCGTCCAGTGAGATCGAGGGGCCAGGCCGTTGGCCCATGGTCGAGCAGATCCGCTTGCTGCCGGGCGATACGGTGCTGCTCTGCTCCGACGGCCTGACCGACGAGCTGACCGACGCCGAGCTGCAGGGAGCGGTGCGCAAGTACGAGCCGCAGGCCGCGGCCGAGCAGTTGACGGCCATGGCCAACGCGCACGGCGGCCGCGACAACATCACCGTGGTCTTGCTGCGCGTGCCGGGCGGCCCGCCGGTTCCCACCGCTAAGGCGCCGGTCGCAGCCGCGGCTGGCGGCAAGAGCCGTCTGCCGCTGCTGGTCGGGGCGCTGTTGGGCGTGTTGTTGATCGCTGCACTAGCCGCATTGTTGCTGTCGCGCTTGGGCGGCGACGATCCGGCGCAGGCGACGCCGGCGCCAGCGGCCGTTGTCGCGGGCGACACCATGGTGGCTGAGGGGGTGGCGACCATGGGCGCGCTGCTGGCGACGCCGACTCAGGCGCTGGTCGAACCTTCCACCGCGACGCCGGACATTGCCGTGCTGGCGCCGACCGCGTCAGGCGTGCTTCCAGGCACGGCGGCCGCTGGGGGCGGGGTGGAGATCTCGACCCCCCTGCCGACGCGCACCGCCACCCCTGTGCCGCCCACGCCAACCCCACAGCCGACGCGCATTGCGCCAGCGGGGGCGACCACCACCGCTTCGCCGCGCACCAGTCCGGCGGCGGCCGGCAATCTGGCTGTCGCCCTGCAGGGTCCCAACGACGGCGACACGCGCGAGGGTGAGGTCACCTTCCGCTGGAGCGTGACCGGCGGCAACCTGGCGGCCGGCCAGGGCTTCGAGGTCTTCTTCTACCGG
>JAJTXO010000734.1 GCA_021463315.1 Caldilineales bacterium
ATCAGCTCGCCGAGCGCCACGCCCTCGAGGTACTGCATCGCCAGCCACCAGTCGGCGCCGTCGCGCCCGACCTCGTGGACCTCGCACACGTTGGGGTGACGCAGCCGCGCCGCCAGGCGCGCCTCGTCGAGGAACATCGCGACGAACTCGCGCGAGGCGACCAGCTCGGGCAGCAGGCGCTCCACCTGAGCCGCGATCAGATCGTGGATGGCCTCGCTGCCGGCCAGCTCTGGCAGCAAGCGCTCCACCTGGGCCGCGATCAGATCGTGGATGGCATCGCTCTGGGCCAGTTTGGGCAGGATCTTCTCGATCTGCGCGTCGATCAGGCGCTCCACGGCCGGATGTTCAGCCAGTTGCGGCAACAGCTTGTCCACCTGCACAGCGATCAAGGCGTCCACCTGGGGATTGTCGGCCAGGTAGGCGATGATGCCGTCGATGACGCCGCTCAGCGTGCCGACGGCCCGCTGACGGCTGAGCTCGACCTCGCCGTGGCCGATGGCCTGCAGCGCGTCCACGCGCGCGTCGACCCGCTGGGCGACGGCCTGCACTGGGCGCTGCACAGCCGCCGTGACCCCCAGCGCGTCCAGCGGCCGGCGGGCTGGCTCGGTCATACGCCACACCCGGCGGTTGAGGCCCAGAATGGAGCGTGCGCCGCGTTGCGCCAACTGGCCCGTCTCCACGGCCGCGCCGACCACGGCATCCATGGCCTGCTCGGAAAGGGGAGTGGCCTGGGGAGCCTCGGCGTCCGCGGAGCGCCGCCCGCTCAGCTCGCCCAGCAAGGCGAAGGGCTGGCGGACGATGCGGCCGCCCAAGGAGACGCCACCGACCCCCAGGCGCACCAACGAGTCCATCAGGCTATCGTCGCGGCTGGCCGCGGGGGCAGCAGCAGCCGGTGGGGCGGGGAAAGCCTGGGACAGGATGTCCTGAGATGTTTCTGATTGCTCGGTCACGGAGAATCTCCTGATGGCGGAATGTGGGGACGGAAGCTGAACGATGACATCGCAATCCTACCACAGATTTGGATAGAATGAAAACTGAATGTTGCAAATCTATAGCGGTAATTTGACAGCACCGGCAATATGCTTTTAATACATTGCAAGTCACGCGTATCTGCCATGCCGCCGGGCTGCACCAGCCGTCCGGCGTCATGGCAGATACGCGTGTTCTGCCGTTTTGTCGCTGTTCCACCAACCATCGGGAAACCCTCGTGATTGCGACGCTCCCCCCGATCGCGACGGCAGCCTGCAAGGATCGCCAGGTCCTTCCGATCTGCAACTGGCCAGTCTCGGCCAAGGAGAGAGCAAACGATGCACCATCTTCGACATGCCACCCCGTTCAGACGCGCTGCGGCTCTTTTGCTGACAGCGTCGCTGTTGTTGGCCGCCTGCGGCGGCGCCGCGCCCACGCCCGACGCCGCCTCGCCGGCTTCGACCGCGCCCGCCGCGAGCAGCTCGGCCGCGTCGACGGGCAATCTGGTGATCCTGGAATGGGCCGGCTATGAGCTGCCGCAGTTCTACGAGCCCTTCTTTGCCCAAAACCCCAAGTCCAAGGTCGACTACAGCTTCTTCTCCGAGGATGCCGAGGCCTTTGCCAAGCTGCTGAGCGGCTTCAACGTGGACGTGGTCCATCCCTGCAATCCCTGGTGGGGTCTTTATGTCGAGCAAGGGCTGGTGCAGCCCATCGACACCTCCAAGCTGAGCAATTTCGCCGGCTTGGATCCTGACATGGTGGCGCTGGGCCAGTTCAACGGGCAGCAATACTTCATCCCCTGGGACTGGGGCTTCGAGTCGATCCTGGTGCGCACTGACAAGGTCAGCCAGATGCCGCAGTCATGGGCCGATCTGGCCAACCCGGAGTATGCCGGCCACCTGGCGATCTGGGACTCGGGCGAGGCCAACCACATCATCGCCGCGCTGGCGCTGGGCTTCGATCCCTGGAACACCACGCCAGAGCAGGACGAGCAGATCAAGCAGTGGCTGATCGACCTCAAGCCCAATCTGCTGACCTACTGGGTGGACTTCTCCGAGCTGGCTCAGCAGGTCGGCTCGGGCGACGTGTGGGTGGCCAGCAACGCCTGGGCCGACACCTACGTCAGCTTGCTGGACCAGGATGTGCCGGTGGAGTATCTCAACCCGGCTGAGGGCATGCTGCGTTTCGTCTGCGGCTTCGGCATCAGCAGCCAGAGCAAGAATCCTGATCTGGCGCTGGCCTACATCGACGCCGCGATTGCGCCCCAGTCCATGGCCAACTTCTCCAACGAATATGGCTATGGCTCGGCCAACCGCGAGGCGCTGCCGCTGATCGATCCTGCGATCGTGGAACTGTTCCACATGGACGATCCAGCCTTCCTGGAGAGCACCGTCTTCTACCAGTCGCTGACGCAAGAGCAGCGCCAGAAGATCACGGCCATGTGGAACGACGTGAAGGCTGCGCCATAAGATGGAAAACAGGAAACGCATCGCCATTCTGATGGGGCCTCCCGTCCTGTTTCTGCTTTTCCTGTTCGTCTTACCGCTGGCCGTCATGGCCCTGTTCACCTTTCGCGCGGGCGCGTTTGGCGCC
>JAJTXO010000735.1 GCA_021463315.1 Caldilineales bacterium
CGCGATCAATATCGCTACGACTCGTCTTTTGCCTTTGTCTGTTCGCCGAATGACACGCATGCGTGCCGGATGCGCGCTTTTGTGCGCAATGGCATCATCCTGCGCGCAGAGCCGAATTATGACGTAGCCAAGTATGCCGACCTCTATGGCAATACGGCAACTCCGCACTGGCACCCGCGCGGCTGCAAAAAGGGGCAGACCTTTCATCGTCGCTTGTATGGTCCCCACCGGCTCAAGGGTCCGTTGATGCGCAAGGGTTGGCAGGAATGGGCGGATGCGGGTTTTCCCGAGCTGGACGCGGCGAACAAGACCAAATTCAAGTTCGACGCGCGCGGATCAGACGAACTGCTGCCCGTCTCGTGGGACACGGCATACAGCTATCTCGCGCGCGGCATGGTTGCGATTGCGAAACGCTATTCGGGCAAAGCGGGCGCAGAATTGTTGCTCCGGCAGGGGTATCCTCCAGAGATGGTCGAGGCGATGGGTGAGGCGGGCACGCGCACCTTCAAGTGTCGCGGCGGGATGGGCTTGCTCGGTGTGATCGGCAAATACGGCATGTATCGTTTTGCCAACACGCTCGCGCTGCTGGACGAAATCCTCCACCAGCACCTGCGTGATCTCCTCGCTGAAGTAGCGATGGCCAGCATGGACGGACCGCACAGCCTCGATCAGCATCTTGCCGGCCGAGCCCTTGAGCAGATAGCCATGCGCGCCCGCTTGCAGCGAGCGATAGAGATGCTCCGAGGTGCCTTGCATGGAGAGAATCACCACCTTGGTCTGCGGCGAGATAGCAGCGATCTCGGCGGTGGCGTCGATGCCGTTCAGCTCCGGCATCGAGATATCGACGATGGCCACGTCGGGCTGAAGCTGGCGCACCAACTCCACAGCCTCGCGGCCATTGCCCGCGCTGCCGATCACCTCGATATCCTCATGGACAGACAACATATGCGTCAATGCATCGCGCAACATAGCGTGATCATCGGCAATCAGAATCCGGATCGGCTGAGTGTTCATAGTGCAACCTCGACCAAAACCGTGGCGCCCGCGCCCGGCTGGGAAGTGACATGCAGCGTGCCGCCCACCGCCAGGGCGCGCTCGTTCATGGTCAAGAAGCCCCAATGGGGCTCATCGGTGGCCTGCCGGATGCTGGCGGCGTTGAACCCGCGGCCATTGTCGGCGATGGTCAGGCGAATCCGCTGCTGCGTCCAGTGCAGGCTGACCTCCACCTTGCTGGCCGCGGCGTGTTTGGCCACATTGTTCAGCGCCTCCTGCGCGATGCGAAACAGCGCCGTCTCGATCGCCGGCGAACAGCGCATGGCTGGGCCGAATTCAGCGACCTCCGCGGCCACGCCGGTGCGCAGGGCAAACTGTTGGCCATACCAGCGCAGGGCCGCCAGCAGGCCATAGTCGTCCAACACCGGCGGGCGCAGCTCAGCCATCACCGAGCGCACCTGACGAATCGCCTGCTCGACCAGCTCGCTGGCGTCGTGCAGATGGTGCTGCACCTCCTGCGGTGTGTCCACAGGCAGCATCTGGCCGATCAAATCCAGGCTCAGGTTGATGACCGTCAGCGTCTGGCCCAGTTGATCGTGCAGCTCGCGGGCCAATTGTTGGTGTTCCTGCTCTTGAATCTCCGCCAGCCGGCCCGCCAGCGCGCGCAGTTGGCTGCGTTGGGCGGTGACCGCCCGGAACAGCAGGGCATTCTCGGTGGCAATGGCCGCAATGCCGGCCAGCGCCTCCACCATCTCCAAATGGCTCCGGGTGAAGCGTCCGGCCTGGCTATCGGCGATCTGCAAGACGCCGAATATCTTGCCCTGCGCGGTGAACGGCACGATCAGAATGCTGCGCAGCGCCTGGCCGTCCGGCGTCTCCTCCAGAGGAAGAGACTTGGTATCAAGCTGTGCATCGTGGATCAGGACCGTTTCACCCGTGGAAAAGGTGCAGCCGACCAGGCTTCGATTGGCGACCAGGCGCCGGTCCTGCATGGATTCGCTGCCCGGTCCCGACGCGCGCCAGCAAACCAATTCGCCGGTGGCGGCGTCTTCCAGCCAGACAGCCGCGCTGGCGGTCTTGAACAGGGCGTCAACCTCTGTCAGCACAGCCGCCAGCACCTGCTGCAAGTCCAGGCTGGAGACGAAGCTCTGGCTGGCGCGGTTCAGCAGAGCCAGCTCCTGATTGCGCTGGTGCAGCATCTCCTCGAATCGCCGGCGCTCGGTGATGTCGCGCACGATGGCCTGAACCATCGTCTCGCCATCCCAGTCGAACCGGCCGGCGTTGATCTCCACCGGAAAGGGGTCCCCATCGCGCCGTACAAACCATGAGGTCAGGCGCTGCTGAGCGGGAACGTCGTCGGTCGCGGCCAGCGCCGCGCGGCTGGCTTGGCGGCTGGCCGGCGCAATGAAGGTTTCGATAGGCAAATCACACACCTGGCCCAGGTCAGCCGCGCCTAACATGCGCAGCATCGCCGGATTGGCCAGGCGAATCTGGCCGGCGTTGTCCACAATCACGATGCCATCGGGCGACAGCTCGATCAGCCGCTGGTAGCGGGCTTGCTCAG
>JAJTXO010000736.1 GCA_021463315.1 Caldilineales bacterium
GCATCAGAATTCAGTATGTCTCACGCAAAGGCGCAAAGACCGCAAAGGGCAGAGTTTCCTGGCGACCCTGGCGGCCTTGCATGAGAATCGTGAACTACTGAATCCACCAATCCACCAATCTACCAATCCACCAATCTACCAATCCACCAATCTACCAATCTACCAATCTACCCCTCTCCCAGCCCATGGACGACCGCACCATCTCTGCCCGCAAACGCCCTGAAGAAGCCGCGTTGGACGCTGCCCTCCGCCCCAAACGCCTGGAGGAGATGATCGGCCAGGACCGCCTGCGCGACAACCTGGAGATCCTCTTGCAGGCAGCCCAGCAGCGCAGCGAGTCGTTGGATCACGTGTTGCTCTATGGCCCGCCCGGTCTGGGCAAGACCACGCTGGCCCATGTGCTGGCCAACGAGATGGGCGTGGCCATGAAGACCACAGCCGGCCCGGCCATCGAGCGCGCCGGCGACCTGGCCGCGATCCTGACCAACCTGCACAAGGGCGACATCCTCTTCATCGACGAGGTGCATCGCCTGGGCCGGGCCGTGGAGGAGATCCTCTACCCGGCCATGGAGGACTTCGCGCTGGACATCGTCATCGGCAAGGGTCCCAGCGCGCGCTCGATCCGGCTCAAGCTGCCCCGCTTCACGGTGATCGGCGCGACCACCCGGCTGGCGCTGCTGACCGCGCCGCTGCGCTCGCGCTTCGGCGCCATCTACCGCTTCGACTTCTACGACCAAGCCGCGCTGGAGGAGATCGTCCGCCGGGCGGCCGCGCTGTTGCAGGTGACCATCAGCGACGACGGCGCCAGCGAGATCGCCCGCCGGGCCAGGGGCACGCCGCGGGTGGCCCTGCGTCTGCTGCGCCGCGTAAGGGACTACGCGCAAGTGCGCGGCGACGGGGTGATCACTGTTGAAACGGCCGACCAGGCGCTGCGGCTGATGGAGATCGACGCGCTGGGGCTGGACGATCTGGATCGCAAGGTGCTGCGCCTGTTGGTGGAGAAGTTCGACGGCGGGCCGGTGGGGCTGGAGACCATCGCGGCCGCGCTGAGCGAGGATTCGGGCACCATCATGGATGTGGTGGAGCCCTATTTGCTGCAACTGGGCTTTCTCGACCGCACCCCGCGCGGCCGCGCGGCCACCCGGCTGGCCTACGAGCACATCGGCGCGACCTGGCCGGAGAAGACGCCGCCCGACAACGTCCAGCCAAGCCTGTTCACGCCCGACGCCTGATCCAGAGCTTCCGGTTTTCGGAAAACCAAAAGGTCTCGCATAGCCATACGACCATGAAACAACCACCTCGCATTGGCATCACCGCGCGCAGCGCGGACAAAGCTTACTTCGATGGCTGGGTGCGCAACTACTGGTGGGCCGTCACCTGGGCCGGCGGCCAGCCGGTGCTGCTGACGCCGGAGACGGCCACGCTGCCGCCCGACCAGCAGATCGCCCAACTGGACGGCCTGCTGCTCTCCGGCGGCGGCGATGTGCATCCCAAGCACTACGGCCAGCGCATCCACGGCACAGAAAAGCACAACATCCACGAGGGCCGGGATCACCTGGAACTGGGGCTGGCCCGCGCCGCGCTGGCCGTCGACCTGCCCATCCTGGGGGTGTGCCGCGGCTTCCAGGTGCTCAACGTGGCGCGTGGCGGCGGCCTGCTGCAACACGTGGACGGCCACCGCTCGCCGAAAGAGTCCACCAACTACCACGATGTAGCCGTGACCCCCGACACGCTGCTGGCCCGCACCCTGGAGTTGGACGGCTCCTTCGCCGTCAACACCTACCATCACCAGGCCGTCACCGCCGAGCGGCTGGCCCCCGGCCTGCAAGCCTCAGCCGCCACCGTCGATGGCCCCGCGCTGATCGAGGGCATCGAAGCGCCCGACCGCCGTTGGGTCGTGGCCGTCCAGTGGCACCCAGAGCGCTTCTACGAGCTGACCGCCCCCCACCGCCGCCTGTTCAGCGCCCTCGTCGCGGCGGCCGGTGATCGGTGATCGGTGATCGGTGATCGGTGATCGGTGACTTCTGACTTCTGACTTCTGCCTTCTGACTTCTGCCTTCTGACTTCTGCCTTCTGCCTTCTGACTTCTGCCTTCTGCCTTCTGACTTCTGACTTCTGATCGAATCACCACTCCCCATGAACACCTCCGACTTCGACTACTACCTTCCCACCGAACTGATTGCGCAGACGGCGGTGGAGCCGCGGGATGCGTCGCGGCTGTTGGTGGTGCAGCGGGACAGCGGGCTGTTGGAGCAGCGCCGTTTCGCCGACATCGTGGACTATCTGCGGCCGGGCGACCTGCTGGTGGCCAACGACAGCCGGGTGATCCCGGCGCGGCTGCATGGCCGCAAGGCCAGCGGCGGACGGGTGGAACTGCTCTTGCTGCGACGGGTAGCTGATCCTGGAGAGGCGGACGGCGAACTCTGGGAATGTTTGGTGGGCGGCAAGGGGCTGCGGCCGGGCGTGCAGGTTGTCATCGACCCGCAGCGGGCTCGGTCGGCCCCTCCGGGGTGCTGCGCAAAGACCGGCCCGAGCGTGGATTCG
>JAJTXO010000737.1 GCA_021463315.1 Caldilineales bacterium
CGCCTCAGCGGCAGGCCAGGCTCTAAACGCGAAACTGCCTCCTCTCAGGTGTTGCGGCGACTTCCGAAGTCTTGGGCTGAGTCGGAGAGTGACTTCGGAAGTCGCCGCCTCAGCGGCAGGCCAGGCTCTAAACGCGAAACTGCCTCCTCTCAGGTGTTGCGGCGACTTCCGAAGTCTTGGGCGAGCAGTTGCAACTTTGGCGATCCACCCGATCTGCGGTATGATAGACGGCGGTTTTCCAGGCTCGCTGGCTGCCCAGGCTGCGCTGCCAGGCGCGCCTGATCGGTATGTTACGTCAACCAAGGATTGGAACCAGTGCATGTCCCCACAAGATAGCACGCTCACCCTGGATCAATTCTTCGCCCCGCGCTCGGTAGCCGTCGTCGGCGCCAGCGCGGACACGACCAAGTTGGGCTACGCTGTGCTGAACAACCTCGTGGAACATGGTTTCACCGGCGCAGTCTATCCCATCAACCCCAAAGTCGATCAAATCCTGGGCCTTCCGGCCTACACCAGCCTGACGGCAGTGCCGGGTGACATCGACCTGGCGGTGATTGTCGTGCCGCCCAAGGCCGTAGCCGGCGTGCTGGAAGAAGCGGGACAGAAAGGGGTCAAAGGCGCCGTTGTCATCACCGCCGGCTTCCGCGAGGTCGGCCCGCAGGGCATGGCTATGGAGAAAGAACTGCTGGCCATCGCTCGCAAAACTGGCATGCGCTTGATCGGCCCCAACTGTCTGGGACTCATCGACACCTACGCACCGTTGCAGGCCAGCTTTGCGCTGGGCATGCCGATGCAAGGCCAGATCGCCTTCATGTCGCAGTCGGGCGCGCTCTGCACCAGCATCCTGGACATGGCATTGGCCGACGACATCGGCTTCAGTCGTTTCGTCAGCCTGGGCAACAAGGCCGATCTGAACGAGATCGATTTCTTGCAGGTGTGGGGCAGCGACCCCAACAGCAAGGTGATCACGGCCTACCTGGAGGGCATCGCCGACGGCGGCCGCTTCATCGAGGTGGCGCGCGAGGTCAGCAAACACACCCCGGTGATCTCCATCAAGTCGGGCACCACCCAGGCCGGCAGTCGGGCCGTCTCCAGCCACACCGGCACCCTGGCCGGCTCGGAAAAGGCCTACGAGGCGGCGTTCCTGCAGGCCGGCGTGCTGCGCGCGGGCTCGGTGCAGGACCTGTTCGACATGGCCGTGGCCTTTGCCCAGCAGCCGCTGCCCTCCACCGACGCCGTAGCTGTGGTGACCAACGCCGGCGGGCCTGGCATCATGGCCACCGATGCGCTGGAACGGGCCGGCCTGCAGCTTGCCACGCTCACCTCCGACACCCAGGCGATGCTCAAGTCTGGCCTGCCGTCCGCGGCCAGCGCGGCCAACCCGGTGGATGTGCTGGGCGACGCCATGGCCGATCGCTATGCGCTGGCGGTCAACGCGGTGGCCGACGACCCCAACGTGGGCGCGATCATCGTCGTGCTGACGCCCCAGATCATGACCCAGATCCGTGAGACGGCCGAGGCTGTGGCCCAGGTGTCACGGCGCACCGGCAAGCCGATCCTGACCGCGTTCATGGGCAAGCAGACCATCGGCCAGGGGGAGCGCATCCTGCGCGCCAACGGCCTGCCCAACTACCCCGTGCCGGAGCGCGCCGTGGCCGCGCTGGCCGCCATGGTGCGCCAAAAGCGCTGGCAAGAGCGGCCGATGCCGCAGATCGAGCATTTCGAGGCCGACCGCAACGCGGTGGCCGAGGTGTTCCGGCAGGTGAAGGCCGACGGCCGGCTGACCATCGGCGACGCGGAGGCGCGCGCCGTGCAGGCAGCCTACGGCATCCCCCATCCGCGCTCAGTGCTGGCCAAGACCGCCGAAGAGGCGGGGCAGGCGGCCGAGGCGATGGGTTTCCCCGTGGTGCTGAAGATCACCTCGCCCGACATCCTGCACAAGACCGACATCGGCGGCGTGAAGCTCAACCTGTCCAGCGCGGATGCCGTGCGCGATGCCTTCGACCTGATGGTCTACCGGGCGCAGCGCTACCAGCCCTCGGCCGATATCTGGGGCTGTCTGGTGCAGCAACAGATCAAGGGAGGCAAGGAGGTGCTGCTGGGCATGAATCGCGACCCGCAGTTCGGCCCCCTGCTGGTCTTCGGACTGGGCGGCATCTATGTCGAGGCGCTGAAGGATGTCACCTTCCGCGTGGCGCCCATCGATCGCCGCCAGGCGCGCGAGATGCTGAACGAGATCCGTGCCTACCCCTTGTTGCGCGGCGTGCGCGGCGAGCCGCCCAGCGACACCGAGGCCATCGTCGACGCGATCCTGCGCCTCAGCCAGCTTGTCACCGATTTCCCTGAGATCGTCGAGATCGACATCAACCCGCTGATGGTGTTCGAGCAAGGCAAAGGCGCGCTAGGCATCGATATGCGGCTGATTCTCAGGTAGAGTGGTGAGTGGTAGATTGGTAGATTGGTGATTGGTAGATTGGTGATTGGTAGATTGGTAAAGTGGTAGATTGGTAGATTGGTAGATTGGTGATTGGTAGATTGGT
>JAJTXO010000738.1 GCA_021463315.1 Caldilineales bacterium
CGCTGCGCAAGATGATCAACCAGGTGGTTTTCGCCGCGGCCACCGACGAGAGCCGCCCCACCCTGACCGGCGTCGACGCGCGCTTCAACGGCAAGCGGCTGACTCTGGCCGCCACCGACGGCTTCCGCCTGGCCGTGCGCAGCACCGATCTGGCCGCGGCCGTGCCGGAGAAGACCGAGATCATCATCCCGGCCCGCGCGCTGTCCGAGCTAAGCCGCATCATCGGCCTGCTGCCCAAGAGCGAGGGCGAGACGCAGATGGTGGAGATCACCATTGCCAGCGCGCGCAACCAGATCCTCTTCCATCTGCCCGATGTAGCTATGGTCTCGCAGCTTATCGACGCCAACTTCCCCAACTACGAGGCCATCATCCCCAAGAGCTTCGCCACCCGCACCATCGTCGATACCCAGCCAACCCTGCGCGCGCTGCGGGTCGCCAACCTTTTCGCCCGCGACAGCTCCAACATCGTGCGCTTCCAGATGACTCCCGGCCACGACGGCGCGCCGGCCAATCTGACCATGACCGCCACCTCGGCCGAGTCGGGCGACAACCTGGCCAGCCTGGACGCGGTCATCGAGGGCCCCGAGGGCGAGATCGCCTTCAACGGGCGCTACCTGCTGGACGTGCTCAACGTCATCGAAGAGCCGCAGATTGCGCTGGAGACCACCCGCGCCAGCGCGCCCGGCGTGGTGCGCCCCGTGGGCGTCGGCCCTGAGGAGTTCACCTGCGTCGTCATGCCCATGCACATCAGCCGCTAGCGGAAACGATGAATGATGAACGATGAGCGCTGAATGCAGAGTGGTCCGATGCGTGAGTTTGTTGTTTGACCGATAACCATATGCCGCCAGGTCGCAAAACCTGGCGGTTTTCTTGACCGCTCTCCGTCTCCTCCGTTCATCATTCATCGTTCATCATTCATCATTCATCATTCACCGTTCCGTGTATCTTTCCCACCTTTCCCTCACCAATTTCCGCAACTTCAGCCGGCTGGAGCTTGATCTGAGCACAGGCATCACCCTGTTGCAAGGCTCCAACGCGCAGGGCAAGACCAGCTTTCTGGAGGCAGTGGCCTATCTCGCCACCTCGCGTTCGCTGTTGGCCGGCGCCGAGCGGGAGTTGGTGCATTGGCTGGCCTGGGAAGAGCCGCTCCCCTTTGCCCGCCTGGTGGGAGAATTGATCGCGGCCGGCGGCCGCAAGCAACGCATCGAGATCACCCTGGTTCAGTCCAACAGATCGAACGCCGGCGCGCCGCTGCTGCGCAAGGAGGTGCGGGTCAACGGCGTCAGCCGCCGCGCCATCGACCTGGTCGGCCAGATGCCCACCGTGCTCTTCCTGCCCCAGGACATCGAGCTGATCTCCGGCGCACCCAGCGTGCGGCGGCGCTACCTGGATATCGCCCTGTGCCAGATGCAGCACGACTACTGCCGGGCGCTGGGCAGCTACAACAAGGTGTTGGACCAGCGCAACGCGTTGCTCAAGACCCTGCGCGAGCAGGGCGGCCAGCGCGAGCAGTTGGTCTTTTGGGATGAGCAATTGGTGGCCCAGGGCAGCCTGCTGATGGCCCGCCGCGCCGCGTTCGTCGCCGAGCTGGAGGTCGAGGCCAACCAGCGCCAGCAGGCGCTGACCGACGGCCGCGAGCGACTGCATGTGCGCTATCTGCCCAGCCTGGAGCCGGGCGACAACGGCGAGGAGCCAGCCAGCAGCGACCTGCCCTGGCTGCGCGAGCCCTCGCCGCTCTACCTGGCCGGCGACCAGCCCTCCATCGCCGCGGTGTTCCAGCAGGCGTTAACCCGCACCCGTCAGCGTGAGATCGCCGCGGGCATGTCGCTGCTGGGCCCGCACCGCGACGATGTGCAGTTCACCGCGCAGGGCCGCGACCTGCGCACCTACGGCAGCCGCGGCCAACAGCGCACCGCCGCGCTGTCGGTCAAGCTGGCCGAGGTGGCCATCATGCGCCGCGCGCTGGGCGCCTCGCCCCTGCTGTTGCTGGACGACGTCATGTCGGAGCTGGATGGCAGCCGGCGCGCGCTGCTGCTGGAGGCGCTGGACGGCGTGCAGCAGGCGCTGGTCACCACCACCGACTGGGCCGATTTCACCCCTGAATTCCGCAGCCACGCCCGCTGCCTGCACGTAGTGGAGGGTCGCGTTCTCCCGCTCGAAGAGACTCAATGACCATCGACACCCTGACAATCTTCCCCGACACGGCCCAGATCGGCCCTAAGGGTTCCCTGATGGTTGGCGGCTGCGACAGTCGCCGCCTGGCCGCGGAGTTCGGCACACCGCTCTACCTCTACGACGCGGCAACGCTGGATGGCGCGGTGGACGCCTACCGTCGCAGCCTGGCGCAGAGCTACCCCGCGGCCGCGCAGGTGGCCTACGCGGCCAAGGCCTGGCTCTGCACCGCGGCCGCGCGCTGGGTCGCGCGCCGTACGCTGGCGCTGGATGTGGTGTCGGGGGGCGAGCTGGCCGTGGCCCTGCGCGGCGGCGTCGAGCCGGGCCTCATCCACTTTCACGGCAACAACAAGTCGGACG
>JAJTXO010000739.1 GCA_021463315.1 Caldilineales bacterium
GCCCACGGCCAGCGGGGCCTGGATCGTGGTCTGCTCCGAGGCGCTGCGGCTCTCGCCGCTGGCGTCGGTGATCGTAGCCGAGGTCGTCGCGGTCATGCCGCTGTCCGCGGTCACCGTGAACCAGGCGGAGCCTACGGCCCCGGGACGCAGATTGCCGGGGTTCCAGGTCAGCGTGCCACTCACCGGCGTGACGCCGCCGGAGGCCGCGACGAAGGTGGTGTTGCCCGGCACCGTCGCGGTCACCTGTACATTGGGCGCGCCGCCGAAGCCGATGCTGTTCCAGTTGAGCACGTAGGTGATGGTGTCCCCTTGCGCCACCGGGTCGGTGGTGTCCGAGACGTAGAGCGACAGCGCGTGGTCACAGCCCCAGTTGACCGCGTTGCCAGTGGCCGGGGTGAAGCGCACCGCGCGGCCGGACGCCAGATTGGCCGAGTTGCGATAGGAGTACAGTTGGCCCACCGTGCCGGCCGCGTTTTCGATGCCGACGGTGCTGAAGTCGGGCCAGCTCAGCGTGTGATACTGGTAGGTGACGGTGTCGGTGGCCGTGTCCAGGATGACCTGGAAGGTCTCCGGGAAGCCGCTGGCCCAGTGCTCCACCTGATTCCACTGGACGATGTACTGGCTGCCGACTGCCTTGCCGTAGACTATGCCCTGCGCGCCCAGCGCGGGGTTCAGGTCCTCGCCGAAGGCCATCATGTCGTTGTTCGGCCGGCCCTCGAAGGGCAGGATCATGTGGGCCGTGGTGTAGTTGGTGGCGCCGAAGAAGAGGAAGCCGTTGGAGTTGATGCGCATCGTGGTGTAGTCCACGCCGAAGTAGGTGAAGGTTCCCGGCAGGGTGATGGCGCTGGTGCTGGCGTCGTCGTCCAGCGAGTAGGCTGTGCCATCGGTGGCATCGATCCAGTTGTAGGTGGGGCCGCCTCCCTGGGTGTTGTCCACACAGGCGTAGTTGGCGCGCGGGGTGAGCTGGATGTTCTGCGTCATGGCGCCCGCGACCGTCACCGTCTGGGTGGCCGTGTCGTAGCCGGGATGCGAGACCTGCAGGCTCCAGGTGCCAGCCGGCAGCATGATGCTGTACGCGCCGGGCGCTTCCGTGGCCGAGGCCCACACCGGCGCCATCTGTTCCTGGCCGGCTACCAGCAGCATAGCCGGGACGCCCGCGCCGCTGCCGATGTCGCTGACCACACCGCTGACCGCGTAGAAGGTGATGGCCGGGATAGCGAAGTTCTGGGTGGTCGTGCCGTTCTGCGCCACAACCACGCCCGAGGCGTTGACGGTCTGGCCGTTGATGTTGGCCGACATGTCCCAGGTGCCCGCGCCGGCGATGACCTTGTAGAAGCCGTTGCTGTCGGTGGTGGTGGTCAGAGTCTTGCCCAGGCGGGTGTAGCTGACGGTGACGCCCGCGGTGGGCGCGCCGCCCACAGTGACGTTGCCCTGGATATAGCCAGCCTGATAGACCATGTCGGCCGCGGCCTTCACGTCGATACGGCCCCAGCCGAAGACGTTGTTGGGGATCTGGCTGCCTGGCACGCCGCCGCAGCTCTGGGCGCTGGTCAGCGGCGTGGCCGTCTTGCGCAGCAGCTCTTCCATCTGAGCGACCTGGCCGGCCAGCTTGGGCTCCAGCGAGATCAGCAGCGTCACCGCGCCGGCCACATGGGGCGAGGCCATGGAGGTGCCGCTGGCGCTGGCGTAGGCGTTGGTGGGCACGCTGGAGCGCACGTTGTTGCCGGGCGCCGAGACCTCAGGACCGGTTTTGCCGGTGAAGGGGTTTGGCCCGCGCGAGGAGAAGCTGGCGATCGCGTCGGTGGTGGTGGTGGCGCCCACATTGAAGGCTAACGGGGTGTCGCCCGGTGAGCCAAGCCGGCCGCAGCCGTCGGCTGCCGCGCTGCCGTTGTTGCCCGCGGAGAAGCTGGGGAAGATGCCGCTGGCGCGCAGCGAAGCGATGACATCGGTGAAGATCTCGCTGCCGCCGGGGCCGCCCCACGACTGGTTGAGCGCATGCGGGCGCTTGCTGGGATCAGGGTTGTTGCCGCTCAGGTCGGTGGGGGCCACCATCCACTGCTGGGCCTCCAGCAGCGCCGCGTTGTCGGGGCAGCAGCCGTAGGCCGCGATCCACTTGGCGCCTGGGGCCACGCCGATCTGGTTCGTGCCGCCGTCGTCGCCGATCTCGGTGCCCATGGTGTGGCTGCCGTGGCCGTTGTCGTCGCAGGGCACGTTGGGGTCAGGGCAGGTTCCGTTGGGCGCGGGATTGTACCAGTTGTAGTTGTGGTCGAAGATGCCGCCGCCCAGGTTGCCGCGGTACTGGTTGACCAGCGCCGGGTGGTTGTACTGCACGCCGGTGTCGACATTGGCCGCCACCGCGCCCGCGCCGGTGACGCCATAGGCGCTCCACACTTCGGGCGCGCGGATCTTGGTCACGCCCCATTCAACCGCCTCAGGGTCGCCGGCTGGCGCGGCCTCGATGACCGGCTGGGGCGCTTCCAGTTTGACGTGGGGGAGGATGCGCTCGATCTGCGGCATG
>JAJTXO010000074.1 GCA_021463315.1 Caldilineales bacterium
GGCGCGGAGCATGCGTTCTGCTCCGCGCCTGGCAATGATGTGCGGTTTTCAGCTCATCAGCTCGAAAATTCCCGCCGCGCCCATGCCGCCGCCGATGCACATGGACGCGCTGCCGTAGCGGGTGTTGCGCCGCTGCATCTCCTTGATCAGCGTCAGGGCCACGCGCGCGCCCGTTGCGCCCAGCGGATGGCCGATGGCGATCGCGCCGCCGTTGACGTTAAGCAGGGTGGGGTCGAAGTCCAGCTCCTTGACGCAGGCCAGACATTGGGCCGCAAAGGCCTCGTTGATCTCCCACAGGCCGATATCCTGCACGCGCAGCCCGGCCTTCTCCAGGGCGATGCGGTTGGCCGGCGCCGGGCCCATGCCCATGATCTCCGGCGGCACACCGGCGATGCCATAGCTGGCCAGCCGCGCCCAGGGCTTCAGCCCCAGCGCGGCCGCAGCCTTGCCGGAGGCGATCACCAGCGCGGCCGCGCCGTCGACGATGCCGCTGGCGTTGCCGGCCGTCACCGTGCCGCCGGTGGGAATGAAGCGAGCCGGCAGCTTGGCCAGCCCTTCGGCTGTGGTCTCGGGGCGCACGTGCTCGTCCTGCGTCACCGTCACCGGCCGGCCGCGGCCATCCTTGCCCTGAGTCGCGACCACCTCGGCCGGCAGACGGCCCTCCTGCCAGCCAGCGGTGGCGCGCTGCTGGCTGGCCAGCGCCAGCGCATCCTGCTCCTCGCGGCTGACGCTGTGCAGCTTGGCCACGTTCTCGGCCGTGATGGCCATGGGCATGTTGCAGTAGCTGTCGGTCAGCCCCTGCCACAGCGAATCCTCCAGGTTCAGCCCCTCGCCCAGGCCCACGCCCCAGCGGGCGGTGCGCGTCACCAGCGGGGCCATGCTCATGTTCTCCGTGCCGCCGGCCAACACGATGTCAGCCTCGCCGCAGCGGATCATGCGCGCGGCCTGCACGATGGCCTCGAAGCCCGAACCGCACAGCCGGTTGAGGGTCAGGCCGGGGACCTCGTTGGGCATGCCGGCGTACAGCGCCACGTGGCGCGCCAGATAGGCCGCGTCCTTGCTGGACTGGATCACATTGCCGAAGACCACGTGCTGCACCTGATCTGGCTGCACGCCGCTGGCGGCCAGCGCGCCTTTGGCCGCGGCCACGCCTAAATCGGTGGCGGAAATGTCCTTGAACGATCCGCCGAACTTGCCGAAGGGGGTTCGCGCCCCTCCAAGAACGACAATCTCGTCGTGCTGCATGGTGTCACCTCTGGAATGGTCGTTGAACGATCCGTTTGAAAAGACCGCCGGAACAGGTCCGGCGGTCAGGGGTTGCACTGCTTCAGTTGGCGTCGATCGCGGCCAGCATCTCCTGGTTGGATGAGTACTTGAACTCCTCCACACCCAACTGCGCAGCCTTGGCGTGCTCAGCCGCTTCCAGGCGCTGCCAATCGGCCTTGGAGATCACCCGGCTGCCCGCGACCGCCAGGCGGCGCTGCACATCGGCCGCGATGGCGTCCACGTCGGCCGTGGTCGCTGGCTGGGCGGCCAGGTATTGCATCAGCGCCTGCGCGCCCAGAGTGCCATCCTTGCGCGCCACGCCCACCAGGCCATCGCTGGCCTTGCGCGACCAGCCAGCCACGAACACATCCTCGATGGTCTGGCCGCTGGCCGGATCGAAGGCCTCGTAGGAGTTGCCCTCCATGGGGTAGCGGGGGGTCGGGCTCTTGACGAACTCACCCCATTCGGTGGGCAGGCCAAAGCTCTCATCCACCTTGTCGCCGATGCAGAAGATCACCGTGTCGGCCTCGATCACCCGCTTGCTGCCCAGCCCGCGCGCCTTGGTGTCGCCGTTGGCCGGGACCAGCTTGGTGTCCTCCACCTCCAGCCCGCAGACCGTGCCGGTGCTGTCGCCCAGGATGCTGCTGGGGGAGGCCAGGAACTCGAAACGGAAGCGGGTGTTGGAGGTGGGCGGGATCCCCTTGTCCGCGGCCGAAAGAATGAACTGCCGGGCCGCGGCCGGGTCCTGGCCCACAGCCTCCATAGCCGGGCTGACGCGCGCGATCTCGGCGTCCAGCAGGTCGTGGTTGATGTGGCAGATCACCGGGAGGATCTCTTTCTTGGTGAACTTCACCTCGGCCGGGCCGCGGCGAGCCACCGCCACCACATCGGCCACCTTGACCTCGCGAATCAGCCAGTGGGTGATGTCCATCATCACATTGCCCACGCCGACGATGGCCACATGCTGGCCGATGTAGAAATCCTCCTCGCTGAAGGGAGGAAGTTGGTTGTAGTGAAAGACGATATCCTTGGCGTGGTAGACGCCGCGCAGCTTTTCGCCGGCCAGGCCCAGCCACTTGGTGCCCTGCGCGCCCACCGTGACCAGAATCGCCTGACAGCCCAGGTCGCGCAGATCGTCCAGGGTCAGATCGCCCTGCTGGCCGACCACGACGTTGCCGAAGTAGTGGACATTGGGCGAGCGCAGAATCTCGCGAAACTGCCTGCGCAGTCCTTCCTTCATCTTGTGCTTGTCGCGGTAGATGCCATACTCAGCCAGCCCGCCCGGCTTGATGTCGCGGTTGAACAGCAACACCGTCGCCCCGGCGTTGGCCAGGACCTGGCTCGCGTAGATGCCGGCGGGGCCAGCGCCCACCACAGCGATCAGATGCTTAGCTCCGTTGCTTGCGCTCACTGTATCCTCCTGCAAGAAGCAGACTTCGACGTTTTACGAAAACACATTCGTGACAAACTTCATTATATCGGCAGGTCAGAGATTGCACAAGTTCAGACCAGCCCAGTGGCTAATGGGGAAGACTTCCGAAGTCTTATGGACGGAAGTCTCGACCCTGGTTTTTTGAGATGCTATCCCGATGGCAAATCAAAGGCCCGCCAGAACTGAAGCGTTCCAACGGGCCCAGGAAGCTGCTGTGGGCAGGCGCTCAGGCCTGCTGTTTGGCGGGCGCAGCGATCAGCTCGCTGGCCTGTTTGGCCAGCATGAACATGGCGACGCCCAGGCGGACGTAGTTGCCGATGCCTGGCTGAGCGCGTTGGCTGCCGTCGGAGGAACGGAAGCTCACCAGCACCAGACTGACAATGACGCCCAGCAAGGCGCCCACCAGCGCGCCCATGCCCAGACTGGCAATGATTCCACGGCCCGATTTCTCTTGGTCCGACATACGATCACTCCTCGCTGCTTTCTGGCTGGCTGGGTGAATGGCGCTGGCCGCCAGCAAACGCGGCCCGGCGCATAGCACGGAAGCGAGCCTGGCGGGTGTCCAGGCTGATGAAGGGGGAAGCCACCTTCTGGCTGACTTGGTCTGTGGTCGCGGCCAGGCGGCGCGCCTGTCCCTGCACCTGCGGCATGACCTCCACCGTCTTTTGGCGCACCACCATCATCGCCTTGGCCAGGCCAAGACAAAGCGCCACCACCACAACCAGGACGATCAGGCCCTGCAAAACCAGGAAAATGGTGGCGATATTGGCAATCGTTTCCAGCATAACGGCGACTCCTGGTCAAAACGAGCTGCGCACCGGCAAAGGCAGCGCCAACTCCGGCGTCAGCACGCGCCGGCTGTCAGGATCGTAGCGATGATCGGGGGGCAGATCGATCACAGACAGCCCCTCGGCCTGGAAAGACACACCTGGCCGCCAGGCCAGCAGGTTGATGTCGCTCATCTGGCTGCCGTCTACGATCTGCACGCTGGCCAGGCCGACCACCTCCAGCAGGGCGTCGGCGCGCCAGATGAAGGCGGCCTGGTCGGGCAGGCCGATGCCCAGCATGTAGGGATTGGCGGCGATGGCCATGCGCAACAGCTCACCGTGCAGGCTGGGATCATAATGCGCGGCCACCAACATGCGGTTGGTCAGCCCCAGCCCCGGCGCCATGCAGGGAAAGGAGCTGTCATCGCGGTAGACCAGCATATGGTTGCCCAGGAAGGCCGCGGAGCCGCCCACCGCGCCCACCGCCTTGCCGCAGGCGTTGGCCCGCCGGATCGCCGTGGCCAGCGCGGTGCCGCCGATGCGCGTCGACCATTGCAGCGGGTGGCCGCCCGACAGAAAAACCGCTGTGCTTTGCTCGATGGCCTGCAAGATGGCTGGATCGCTGCCGCTGGCGCGGTTGCGCACCGCAATCAGGCGCACTCGGGCCGCTTCCAGGGCCTGAAACGCGGCCGCGTAGCCGTAGTCGGCCTGCGACGCGCCGGCGTTGGCGGTGAGCACCACGATGCGAGCGCCATAGCCGCCAGCCAGGTTCCAAAAGGCGTTGCGGGCGTATTCGTTGTAGATGCTGTGATCGGCGCCGCCGTCGTAGAAAACAGGGCCGCGCACGTAGCCGTCAGGCACACGAGATGGACACATGATTGCCGTGCATTGTACCGAGGCGGGGGGTTGCTGTCAATCCGCGGAGCGGCCCTGTGGAGAGAATTCTCCCCAGATATGACACGGATCATACCTTCATGGCCGGATCAGTGATAAGCTGATGACGAACCACTGCCTCCAGATCCTCACCGGTTGTTTGTCGAGCCACGGCCTTGGCCTGAACCCCAGAAGCCTCCCAGCCTGCCATGATCCCCAACGCCACCCATGCCAACCCTGCTCCGGCTGAAAACCGGCCCGCGTCGCCGCCCAGCCCTGCCACCTTCAGCATCGATGCCTTCATTCCGCCCGAGATGGCCATCAAGGCTGAGAATGTCGGCGTGAAGAAGGCCACCATGGGCTGGCGCAACACCCTCGCGCTGGCCGTGCTGGCCGGCGCATTCATCGCGCTGGGCGCCGTCTTTGCCACCACTGTGACCACCAGCGCCGCTGGCCAGCTACCCTACGGCGTGGCGCGACTGCTGGCCGGCCTGGCCTTCTGCCTGGGCCTGATCCTGGTGGTGGTGGCCGGGGCCGAGCTCTTCACCGGCAACAACCTGATCGTCATGGCCTGGGCCGATCGCCAACTGCCCTTCAGCAAGGTGCTGCGCAACTGGACTCTGGTCTACGCCGGCAACTTCGTCGGGGCCATTGCCACGGCCGTGGTGATGCTGCTCACCCTGCAATACACCTTCAGCGGCGGCGCGGTGGGGCTGAACGCGCTGACCATTGCCCACGCCAAGTGCAGCTTGGGCTTCGTACAGGCCGTGGCGCTGGGCATCATGTGCAACGCGCTGGTCTGTCTGGCCGTCTGGCTCTGCTTCAGCGCTCGCACCACCACCGATAAGATCCTGGCCATCATCTTCCCGATCACCGCCTTCGTGGCGGCCGGCTTCGAGCACAGCGTCGCCAACATGTATTTCATCCCCATCGGCCTGCTGATCAAAGCCACGGCCGCGCCGGAATTCTGGGCCGCCATCGGCCAGCGCGCGGCCGACTATCCCAACCTGACCTGGGCGAACTTCTTTGTCGCCAACCTGCTGCCGGTGACCATCGGCAACATCATCGGCGGCGCGGTGATGGTGGGGCTGGTGTATTGGTTCATCTACATCCGCAAAGGCTTGACCAAGGCATGAGGGCCTGCCCCCTCCCAGACCTCGGAGGTGGCCGGATGCCTGGTGAGAGCCCGGCTCGACGCCGCGGACGCTGGCCCGCTCGAAACGGCCACTTCCGAGCTCTTTCTGCCCGGCGCAACGCCGCAAATATGACCTATATCATGGCAGAGAACTGATAGGCGTGATATGCTACCCTGTGAAACGTGGCACTTAACGTGGTCGAGTTCAGCAAGGAGACTGCCATGCTGGAAAGCAGAACCAGAAACGCAGCGACCCTCGATTCATCCCACCCCAGCGGCGATCCCAGATTTGCGCTGATCGATCGCACGCTGAAGCGCTTCCGCTTCCAACAGGATGCGCTGATCGAGGTGCTGCACACCGCCCAAGAGGCCTTTGGTTTCCTGGAGGAAGACCTTCTCATCTACGTGGCTCGCCAGCTCAAATTGCCGCTGAGCTGGGTCTACGGCGTTGCCACCTTCTACCATTTCTTTTCCCTGCAGCCCCAAGGGGAACACAACTGCATCGTCTGCATGGGCACGGCGTGTTATGTCAAACGAGCAGCCGAGATCGTCGCCGCGCTGCAGACAGTCTACCAAATCGAGGCTGGCCAGACTACCCCTGACGGCAAATTGAGCATCGCGGCCGCGCGTTGCCTGGGCAGTTGTGGCCTGGCGCCCGTCTTGATTCTGGATGGCGAAGTGCGGGCCCGCGAGACGCCGGAGAGCTCCGTCGCGGCCGTGGCGCAAGCTCTGGGCAATGCCCGGCCCAAACGCAGCAGCAACGGCCATCAATCCGGGAGCAGTCCAAGCTTCGAGGAGGAAGACGACCAATGAAACGCTCCGACTTGCAGGCGATGGCCCAGCGCGAGATGGACCGCCAGCAGAGCTTTCGCTGCCGGCTGCTCTGCTGCGCCAGCACCCCCTGCCTCTCCTCAGGCGCCACCGCCGTGCAGCAGGCTCTGGAAGAAGCGGTGGCCGAGCACAAGCTGAATGCCGATGTGGCCGTGGTGTCCACGGGCTGCATGGGACCGTGCAGCCGCGGCCCCATGGTCACCCTGCAAATGCCCGGCCACGAGAACATCTACTACGAAAACGTCACGCCCGCCAGCGCCCGCCAGATCGTGGCCGAGCATGTGGCGGCCGGCCAGCCGGTGACCGACAAGATCATGCCCAGCGACCTGCCCTTCTTTGCCAAGCAGCACAAGATGGTGCTGGCCAACAGCGGGCTGATCGATCCGGAGCGGCTGGAAGACTATGTGGCGCGCGGCGGCTACGCGGCGCTGGCCCACGCCCTGCGCGAGATGACACCCGAGGAAGTGTGCGCCGAGATCAGCAAGAGCGGCCTGCGCGGCCGCGGCGGCGCCGGCTATCCCGCAGGCTTGAAGTGGGACCTGGTGCGCAAAGCGCCCGGCGAGAAGAAATACATCATTGCCAACGGCGATGAGGGCGACCCCGGCGCGTACATGGACCGCACGCTGATGGAATCTGACCCGCACCGTCTGTTGGAAGGGATGGCCATCGCGGGCTACGCGGTGGGCGCGGATCAGGGCTTCCTCTACGTGCGCGGCGAGTACCCGGTGGCAGCCAAGCGGCTGGAGAAGGCCATCCGCACGGCCGAGCGCCGCGGCCTGCTGGGCAGCCGCGTGCTGGAGAGCAGCTTCAGCTTCCGCATCGATATCCGCATCGGCGCCGGCGCCTTCGTCTGCGGCGAAGAGACCGCGTTGATGGCCTCGATCATGGGACAGCGCGGCCAGCCGACGCCGCGGCCCCCCTATCCGGCGCAAAGCGGCCTGTGGGGATGCCCCACCCTGATCAACAACGTGGAGACCTTCGGCAATATCGTGCCGATCATCGAGCACGGCGCCGACTGGTTCGCCAGCACCGGCACGCCCAAGAGCCGGGGCACCAAGATCTTCGCCTTGGCCGGCAAGGTGCAAACCACCGGCCTGATCGAAGTGCCCATGGGCATTACTCTGCGCGAGGTGATCTTCGACATCGGCGGTGGCGTGGACGAGGGCCATAGCTTCAAGGCGGCGCAAACGGGCGGCCCCAGCGGCGGCTGCATTCCTGCCGAACATCTGGACACCCCCCTGGACTACGAAAGCCTGCGCGCGCTGGGCTCGATCATGGGCTCCGGCGGCCTGGTGGTGATGGACGACGCCAGTTGCATGCCCAACGTAGCCCGCTTCTTCATGGAGTTCTGCACCGACGAAAGCTGCGGCAAATGCGTGCCCTGTCGCGTCGGCACCGTGCAGATGTATCGCCTTTTGGAACGGATCACCGACGGCAGCGCCACCCCAGAGGACCTGCAGATCCTGGAAGAGCTGTGCATCATGGTGCAGGAAACCAGCCTGTGCGGCCTGGGCATGTCCGCGCCCAACCCGGTGTTGAGCACGTTGCGCTTCTTCCGCGATGAGTACGAGGCGCACATCCAACGGCGCCAGTGCCCGGCCGGCGTCTGTCAGATGACCGAAAAGCCGCCGCTGGAGCTGGTGGAAGCGCTGCCACGCCGCATTCGCGAGCTAGGCATCGCGCCCATGACGCTGGCATGAGGCGAGGAGACGAGCCATGGCAGTCATAACAATGACCATCAACGACGAGCTGGTCAGCGGCCTGGAAGGCCAGAGCCTGCTGAGTTTGATCAGCGAGCAAGGAATCGAGCTGCCGACCCTGTGCCACCTGGAGGGCCTGGAGGCGCGCGGCGGCTGCCGGCTCTGCCTGGTCGAGGTGCAGGCCTCCAACCGCCTGTTGCCGGCCTGCACCACGCTGGCGCAGGAGGGCATGGCCATCTACACCCACAGCGAACGCCTGGTCAGATATCGCCGCATGATTCTGGAGCTGCTCTTCGCCGAACGCAACCACATCTGCGCGGTGTGCGTGATGAACGGCCGCTGCGAGCTGCAAGGCGAGGCCGCCAAGATCGGCATGGACCACGTGCGCTACGACTATCTGACGCCAGACCTGGCCATGGACGCCACCCATGACAAGTTCGTCATCGACCACAATCGGTGCATTCTCTGCACCCGCTGTGTGCGCGTCTGCGACAGCGTGGAGGGCGCGCACACCTGGGACGTGATGGGCCGCGGCGTCAACAGCCTGGTGATCACCGATCTGAACCAGCCCTGGGGCAGCAGCCTGAGCTGCACCAGTTGCGGCAAGTGCGTGCAGGTCTGCCCGACCGGCGCGCTGGCCGACAAGGGCTCCACCGTGGCCGAGATGGCCAAGCGCCACGACTTCTTGCAGTGGATCCTGGATGGCCGCCAGAAGAAGCAATGGGTGATGCAAAACGGCGGATCCGGTCCCAGATCCCAGGAGAACCGACGATGACAACCCCGGCATCGAAGCAATCAGGCGCCAAGGGCGCCAAGACCGCAGGCTCCAGCGGCAAGATCCGCCTGGCGACGGTCTGGCTGGGCGGCTGCTCCGGCTGTCACATGAGCTTTCTGGACCTGGACGAGAAGCTGATCGACCTGGCCGAGCTGGTGGAGCTGGTCTACAGCCCCATCGCCGACGTCAAGGAGTTCCCGGACCAGGTGGATGTGACCCTGGTTGAGGGCGCTGTAGCCAATGTGGACCATCTGGAGCTGGCCGAGAAGCTGCGCGCGGCCAGCAAGATCGTGGTGAGCTTCGGCGACTGCGCGGTGACGGGCAACGTGACCAGCCTGCGCAACAAGTTCCCCGTGGAGGACCTGCTGACCAAGGTCTACCACGAAGGGCCTGGCGCTGTGCCCCGGGGCGGCGAATACGACAAGATCGTGCCTGCCTTGATCCCGCGCGTGTTGCCGCTGCATCAGGTGATCCCGGTCGATGCGTTCATTCCTGGCTGCCCGCCCGAAGCCGACCGCATCTGGGCTGCAGTCAGCGCGCTGCTGGCCGGCGAGCCGGTGGTTTTGGCCGAGAAGATGAGGATGTTCGGATGAGCTTCCGGGACCGCACGAGGTACATCTCATGACACGCACAGTGATTATCGACCCCGTAACCCGCATCGAAGGCCACGCCAAGATCAGCCTCTATCTGGGCGACGACGGCAAGGTCGAGGACGCCCGCTTCCACGTGGTCGAGTTCCGCGGCTTCGAAAAATTCTGTGTTGGCCGCACCTTCTGGGAGATGCCAGGCATCACCGCCCGCGTCTGCGGCATCTGCCCGGTCAGCCATATCCTGGCCTCGGCCAAGGCTGGCGACGATGTGCTGGGTATCCGCATCCCGCCGCGCGCGGAGAAGCTGCGCCGGCTGATGAACTGGGGCCAACTGGTGCAAAGCCACGCGCTGAGCTTCTTCCACCTCAGCGCGCCCGACCTGCTGCTGGGCATGGACAGCGACCCGGCCAAGCGCAACATCATGGGGCTGATTCAAGCGCGGCCCAACATCGCCCGCAGCGGCATCCGCCTGCGCGAGTTCGGCCAGAAGGTGATTCGCCTGCTGGGCGGCCGCAGCGTCCACCCCGCCTGGGCCGTGCCCGGCGGCGTGCGCGAGCCGCTGGACCCGGAGGCGCGCAGCCAGATCAAGCGCATGCTGCCCGAGGCCTTCGACATCGCCGAGCTGGCGCTGGACCTGCTCAAGGACAGCTACGACCAGTTCAGCGACGAAATCGACAACTACGGCGACTTCCCCAGCCTGTACATGGGCCTGGTGACGTCCGATGGCGGCCTGGAGCACTACGACGGCCGGCTGCGCGTGGTGGACAGCGAAGGGCGCATCCTGCAAAACGCCGACACCCTCAGCTATCGCGATTTCATCGACGAGGCGGTGGAGCCGTGGAGCTACCTGAAGGCGCCCTACTACAAGCCGCACGGCTATCCAGACGGCATGTACCGCGTCGGCCCGCTGGCCCGCCTGAACGTGTGCGACTATGCCGGCACGCCGCGCGCCGACCGCGAGCTGCGCCAGTTCCGCCGCCACAGCCAGCGCGGCAAGCCGGTCAGCGGCAGCTTCCACTATCACTATGCCCGTCTGATCGAGATCATGTTCTGCCTGGAGAAGATCGAAGAGACCCTGGAGGACGAAAGCCTGACGGGCGCGCACGTGCGCTCCCACGCTGAAGTCAACGAGCGCACCGGCATCGGCGTCAGCGAGGCGCCGCGCGGCACCCTGTTCCACGAATACAAGGTAGACCGGCAGGGCATCCTGCAGCGAGTCAACCTGATCATCGCCACCGGCCAGAACAATCTGGCCATGAACAAGACCGTGCAACAGATCGCCCGTGCCTACATCGACGGCAACACCATCCCCGAAGGGGTGCTGAACCGCATCGAGCACGGCATCCGGCTGTACGATCCCTGTCTGAGCTGCTCCACCCATGCCGCCGGCCAGATGCCGCTGCACGTGCAGTTGATCGCGCCGGATGGGCGGGTGGTGGCGGAGAGGATGCGGGAGTAACGAGTAACGAGTAACTCGTAACCCGGAATGGAGTTCTGTGGGTGTGGCTATGGGTTGCTCGGTGAGAAGCGTAACGAGTAACTCGTAACTCGTAACCCGGAATGGAGTTCTGTGGGTGTGGCTATGGGTTGCTCGGTGAGATGCGTAACTCGTAACTCGTAACTCGTAACCCGGAATGGAGTTCTGTGGGTGTGGCTATGGGTTGCTCGGTGAGAAGCGTAACGAGTAACTCGTAACTCGTA
>JAJTXO010000740.1 GCA_021463315.1 Caldilineales bacterium
CGCGACGGCGATTGCCGCACAGCCGCGACCGACTATCTGGACCTGGCCCGGCTCTATCCGGCCGCGGCCGAGGCCGGCGAGGCGCTCTACCGCGGCGGCGTCTGCCAATATCGCCTGGGGCAGACCGCCAGCGCGGCCGAGAGTTGGCAGCGGCTGATCGACGGCTACCCGGCCAACACCTACGCCCACGCCGGCCGCTTTTGGGCTGGCAAGGCCGCGCTGGAGCTGGGCGACGGCGGCCGCGCGGTCAGCCTGTGGCAGCCCTTGCAGCGCGAGGCCGCAGACAGCTATTACACCGCGCGGGCCGAGGAGCTGGCCGTGCAGGCAGGGCTGCCCGACGCGGCCAGCCTGGCCATCCAGCCCGCCCTGCCCGCGGCCGATGACGACGGCTCGCAGGAGGTGGCCGAGCGCTGGCTGGCCGCCTGGGCCGCGCCGACCGGGACCGACCCCGCCAGCCTGCGCCAGTTGCCCGCGGCCGTGGCGGCCGATCCACAGTTGCGCCGCGGTGAGGCCTATCTGGCCGCGGGCCTGCGGGCCGAGGCGATCCGCGAGTTGGACGAGCTGCGCGAGCGCTATCGCGAGGATCCGCTGGCGCTGTACGCGCTGGCGCAGCGCTTCGACGAGCTGCGCCTCTACCGCCACGCCACGTTGGCGGCTATCCGCCTGGCCGCGCTGAGCCCCGATGGGCTGTTCGGCGCGCCGCTGGCCATCCAGCGTCTGGCCTATCCCATTCACTACCGCGACATCGTGGAGGCCGAGGCCGCGGCGCAAGGGGTCGATCCGCTGCTGATCTACGCCTTGATCCGCCAGGAGAGCTTTTTCGAGCAGGGCGCGCGCTCCTCGGCCGCGGCCCAGGGGCTGACGCAGGTGATCCCCAGCACGGCGGAGTGGATCGCCGACGCCATGGGCTGGCCCAACTTCCAGCCGGGCGACATCTACAAGCCCTATCTGAACGTCAAGTTCGGGACCTACTACCTGCGGGCCGCGCTGGATATGTTCGACGGCAACCCCTATCCCGCGCTGGTGGGCTACAACGCGGGGCCGGGCAACGCGCGCTACTGGCTGGAGCAGGCGCAGACCGACGACGACGATCTGTACGTGGAGGAGATCACCCTCAACGAGCCGAAGCTGTACGTGCGCCGGGTGCTGGCGCATCTGGCCAACTATGTGCGGCTATATGGCGGCCGTCCATGATTCCAGGAGTTAACTGAGTTGAGCCTTCCTTCCTCTCCGGCTATTAAACGCCCCACCGGCATGACTGCCTTCGCGGTGGTCTGGCTGGGCCAGATCGTTTCTGTGCTGGCCAGCAGCATGAGCCAGTTCGGCCTGACCATCTGGATGTTCCAGGAGACCGGCAGCGCGCTGGCTATGGGCATGATGCAGGTGGCCTTCATCACCCCCTTCTTGCTGCTATCCCCCATCGCGGGCGTGATGGTGGACCGCTACAACCGCAAGCTGATGATGATGGTCCGCGACTTCGCCGCAATCCTGGCCACCGGCTCCGTCTTCATCCTGCTGCTGCTGGGCCGGCTGGAGATCTGGCATCTGTATGTGGCCGCGGCGCTGAACGGCATCGGCAACACCTTCCAGTGGCCCGCCTACTCGGCCGCGATCACCACCATGGTGCCCAAGGAGCAGTACAGCCGGGCCAACGGGCTGATGTCGCTGATGGAGGCGGGACCCATGGTGGTGGCCCCGTTGATAGCCGGCGCGCTGCTGCCGCTGATCGGCCTGACGGGCATCCTCAGCATCGACGTGTTCACTTTCTTCTTCGCCATTGGCGCGCTGCTGCTGGTGGTGGTGCCGCAGCCACAGCACACGGCCGCCGGCCAGGAGGCGCAGGGCAGCGTGTGGAAGGAGGCGGCTTACGGCTTCCGCTACATCTTCCAGCGCCCCAGCCTGCTGGGTCTGCAACTGGTCTTCTTCTTCTGCAACCTCTTCTTCGGCATCGCCGCCACGCTGTTGGCCCCCATGGTGCTGGCCAGCACCGACAGCAACAGCGTCATCTTTGGCACGGTGCAGTCGGCCGGGGCTATCGGCGCGGTGGTGGGCGGGGTGATCATGAGCGCCTGGAGCGGCTTCAAACACAAGGTCCACGGCGTGCTGCTGGGCTGGATGGTCAGCGCGCTGAGTCTGATGGTGATCGGCGTCGGCCAGGGGGTGGCGGTTTGGCTGCCAGCCATGTTCGTCGGCGCGCTGGTCAGTCCGCTGGTCAACACATCGAACCAGGCTATCTGGCAGGCCAAGGTGGCGCCCGACGTGCAGGGGCGGGTCTTCTCGGCGCGCCGGCTGATCGCCTGGTTCTCCAACCCTATCTCCCCCATCATCGGCGGCGCCCTGGCCGACTTCATCTTCGAGCCAGGCATGACCGGCGACACCGCCATGGCCGCGCTCTTCGGCCCGCTGGTGGGCACAGGGCCTGGCGCGGGCATGGGGCTGGTGATGGTGCTGTGCGGTCTGCTGGGGCTGCTGGTGCCGGTGATCGCCTACTTCATCCCCGCGATCCGCCACGCCGA
>JAJTXO010000741.1 GCA_021463315.1 Caldilineales bacterium
CGCTGCCGTCTCATCGCACAAACACAATCACCACACCTACGGATTACGGATCACCGATTACCGATTACCGATCACCGATTACCGATCACCACTCCAACTTCTCCAACTTCCGCACCACACAATAGGTATCGCGGGTGAAGATGCCGATGGGGCCCCAGTAGTTGAAGCCGTAGGTGAACTGGGCATAGCCGCCCGCCAGCAGCAGCGGGTTGATGCGCGTGCGGGTCAGGCTGTTGTGGCCGCCGGCCCGCTTCTTGCCGCGGATCTGCGACTTGGGAATGTAGATGGTGCGCTCCACCGCGTGATAGTAGAGGCACATGCCCGACTGCACGCGGGAGCTGACGTTGACCCGGGTGACCACCACGCCGTTGTCGTTGTACATCTCCACCCAGTCGTTGTCCACCAGGCCGACCCGCTCCGCGTCCTTGTCGTTGATCCAGACCGGATCCATACCCCTCGAGAGGGTCAACATGCGGTGGTTGTCCTTGTAGGTGGAGTGGATATTCCACTTGCCGTGCGGCGTGATGTAGTTCAGCACCAGGCTCTGATCGTCCACCGGGCTCTTGACCACGTCGCCGGTGGCGCGCGGGTTCAGCTTGGGCTTGAAGGTGGGCAGATGCTCGCCGAAGTCCAGGTAGTAGGGATGGTCCACGTAGAAATGCTGGCGGCCGGTCAGCGTGCGCCAGGGCACCAGCCGCTCCACGTTCATACACCAGGCCGCGTAGGCCCGCCCGTCGTTGACCATGCCGGTCCAGCAGGGGCTGATCAGCGTGCGGCGCACCTGGCGGGTCAGGTCATGGAAGGTCATGTTGACGCCGCGGATCCCCTCAGCCAGGTCGGCCAGCGGCAGCCCGACCCGCTCCTCCTCGTGCTTGAAGGCATGGTAGGAGACCTCGCCGTTGGTTTCGGGGGCCAGATAGAGCAGCACATTGGCGGTGTCCAGCGCGTCCTCCAGGCTGGGATACTTCTTGCCGCCCCACTCCACGCAGCGCGTGCGCCGCGAGTCGGGCGTCCCGCCGGTGGGCTGCTCCAGCAGATCGTCGTAGAACTTTTCGATGGGGATCTGCACGCCGTTGCCGTTGACCCCATCGGCGCGGACGTTGGGGCCGAGGGAGATGAAGTGGTTGTAGAGGTTGGCGTAGTCGCGCTGGACCACGCTGAAATGGGGCATGGTCTTGCCGGGGATCGCCTCGCACTCGCCCGCGCGCCAGTCTTTCACGTCGGTCTGCCCCAGCTCGTCCGGGGTGTCGTGCATCAACGGGTAGGCCACGATGTCGCGCACCGGCTGCGGGAAGACCTCCGGCGCCATCTCGCTGACCTTGCGCGCCAGCAGCTTGAAGATCTCCCAGTCGGTCTTGGATTCCCACACCGGCGGCACAGCCTGGCCCAGCGGATGGACGTAGGAGTGCAGGTCGGTGGTGTTCAGGTCGTTCTTCTCGTACCAGAAGGCCGAGGGCAGGACGATGTCGGAGTAGAGTGCTGAGGAATCCATGCGGAAGTTGAGGTCCACCACCAGGTCGAACTTGCCGCGCGGGGCCGGCTCGCGGAAGGTGACACTCTTGACCTTGCCCTTGGCGTGCTCCTCGGCCGCGATGTTGTCGTGGGTGCCCAGGTAGTGGCGCTGGAAGAACTCGGCCCCCTTGGCGCTGGAGGCCAGCGCGTTGCCGCGCCACATCATCCAGATGCGCGGCCAGTTCTGCGCCGCGTCGGGATCGTCCACGGCGAAGCGGGTGCGGCCATCCTTGATCTGCTCCACCACCTGGCCGATGATCTCGGCGTTGCTGGCCGCGCCGGCTGCCTCGGCGTTCTTGACCAACTGGAAGGGGTTGTCGTCGAACTGGGGATAGGAGGGCATCCAGCCCAGCCGCACCGCCATGGCCGCCAGGTCCAGCGCGTGCCCCTTGGCCCATTTCGTCTTCTCAGGAATCGGCGCGTAGTCGGTGAAATCGCCCTCGTAGCGCCACTGATCGCTGTTGATGTAGTGCCAGGTGGGGCTCTGCTGGCGGCGCGCCGGCTTGACCCAGTCCAGCGCAAAGGCCATGGCCGACCAGGGCGCGACCAGCGTCAGCTTCTCCTGGCCGACGTAGTGGTTCATGCCGCCGCCGTTGACGCCGCAGCAGCCGCACAGCATCAGCGCGGTGATGGGCGCGCGGTACATCAGGCTGTTGTTGTACCAGTGGTTGATGCTGGCGCCGACGATCACCATGGATTTGCCGCGCGTCACCTCGGCGTTGTGCGCAAACTCGCGCGCCAGCCGGGCCACGGTCTCGCGGCCGATGCCGGTGTACTGCTCCTGCCAGGCCGGCGTGTAGGGGCCGATCTCGTCGTAGGACTGGGGATAGTCGCCCGGCAGGCCGCGGCTGACGCCGAACTGCGCCACCAGCAGGTCGAAGGCGGTGGTCACCAGCACGCGGCCGCGGTCGGTCTCCACGTAGCGGACGGGGACGCCGCGGCGGAACACCTGGTCCGCGGCGAACTCATGGTAGGCCACCTGCACCAC
>JAJTXO010000742.1 GCA_021463315.1 Caldilineales bacterium
AGCACCAGCAGAGTGCCGCAAGGCAGGCCGCGGCGCGGCCGGCCATTCTGGCGCGGGGCTGTTTCGTCCAGCGTATCGTACAGCCACTCGACCTTGCCGGAGAAGGCGTCAGGTTCGGGGCTGGACTGGTCGAGTGGTCGGTCGGACATGCACAGGGTGGGGGTACAGCGGTGAGATGGGTTCTGATCGATATCGGGCGCTGGCTGCGCGGGTTGATTATAACGCGTTTCGTCGCGCTTGCCAATTCAAGGTTCCCCCAGACTTCGGAAGTGGCCGAACGCCTGGTGGGGCAAAGCCGGGGGCCGTGAGCGGGCCTAGCGCGCGGGCTGGCCGCTTCCAAAGTCTCTTGGCTTAAGCAGTTGGCAGGGTTGTTTTTGTCAATCACCTTGGCGGCAAGTATAATGGCCTTTCAAGCCTGCGGCGGGCTCGGTCAGGAGACCGGCCCGAGCGAAAGACAAACAGCAGGCCAGCCAGGAGCGCCAGTTCTACGGAGGATTGGTCTTTCTGAGGCTATTTTCAGGCAGAGGTGCAATCAGTGTCCTATCGTCCCAGCCAAAATCCTTCCTATTGGACCACAGAATTTCAACTTGGGCAGGATGACATCGAGCAGTTGCAGGAGTTTCTGCAGAGCCGCGAGCGGCCAGCGCTGGAAGGCGACCTGGTCCAGACGGTGGTGGAAACGCGCTTCCGCCGTGAGGATCAGCGCATCCGCCGGGAACTGGCCCGAGGCGCCATCTATCAGCCCAAAGACACCTACCAGGTAGGGCAGACCATCGTCTTCCCCAACCTGGATTTCGCGGTGGGCGCCGTGCGCGCCATCCGTCCTGGCATCAACCCTGAGCACGGCGCCTTCGATGTGATCACGGTGCAGTTCGACCAGGGCAAGCCGCGCACCTTCGCGGCCAATCTGAAGAGCGCGCACAAGCTCAACCTGGCAGCCAATGCCGACGGCATGGCGCAGGAGGAGATCATCGGCGCCGATCAGATCTTGGAGCGCTACGGACGGGAACTGCGTCTGCGCGTGCGCGAGCAACTGCTGGCCCTACAGGACTCTCCCTTCATCAACCTGGGCCGCTATTGGTCGCTGGATGGGCTGCTGGTCGAGGTGCATGTGGGTCATTTGAACATCGCCGAGGCGGCCATCGACGTGCGCGGCGCGCCGCTGGCCACTGGCGACATCCTGGCCGATCTGGGTCTGCCGCGCGAGGCGCCGCCGGCCCTGGCTGCTTTTTCGGTGGACCTGGCGCTGTCGCAGGACGAACGCTTCGTAGACATCGGGCACGAAAGCCGGGAATGGTACCTGGAGCGGTTGATGCCGGAGGAGGCGATTGCCATCCCGCGCCGCTTGCAGCATCAGTCTGAGGCCTACGATCGCTCCGTGTTGAACGTGCCGCTGCTGCAACTGGAATGGGAGCTGGACGACGAGTGGTCAGAAGGGGATGCCACCAGCATGAGCACGGCCAAGCTGACTCGCGTGGAGATGGCCTTGACCTATCCCCACCGCCGTTCGGGCACCGTGCCGCTGACCCAGCACACGCTGAGCTTCTTCCCGGTGCGCGAGGGCAAGCGCAGCATGATCACCTTCATCGATGGGCGCTGGGGCAAACGCTTCACCGGCTGGGTGGCGCCCGATGGCCGCTACGTCTGCGGGCTGAGCGCCTGGTACGAGGAACATGCCATCCCGGTCGGCGGCTATGTGGTGTTGGAACGCACGGACAATCCGGCCGAGGTGATCATCGACCTCAAGCCGCACCGCTCCAAGCGCGAGTGGGTGCGCATGGCCCGCGTCGAAAACAACCAGCTCAAGTTCCAACTGCAGAAGCACATGGTGGCCTGCGACTACGACGAGGCGATGATCGTGGCG
This sequence comes from Caldilineales bacterium, assembly GCA_021463315.1. Lineage (GTDB taxonomy): Bacteria > Chloroflexota > Anaerolineae > JAAEKA01 > JAAEKA01 > JAAEKA01. The sequence goes on from JAJTXO010000742.1 coordinate 1,865, forward strand.
GAAACCGACACCGCCAGCACCGACGATCTGCGCCGCCGGCTCTATCGCCTGGCTCCGACCGTCTTCCAATTGGTGGATGACCTGGCGCCGCAGTTGATGGGGCTGAGCACCCAGGGCGCCGTCCATGCCAAGACCGTCTACAGCGCGGTCAACCTGTTGCGCCGCACCCCACCAGGCCCGATCTTCGCGGCGCTGCTGAGCAACCCGCGTTTTCAGGCCAGCGGCAGCGCCGAGTTCTCCATGGCTCGCCGCTAACCCTTCCAGAAAGAGGACGTCATGGCAACCTGGCAAAGGCCCACGGTGGATACCAAGTTTCACATCGACTATGATTGGTGGCAGAGCAGCGGACGCAATTTCAGGCTCTATCTGCTGGAGCAGCTTTGCGACGAGTGCAAACAGCGCTTTGCCACCCACCGAGAGACGGAAACGGTGGACTGGATCAACCCGGACACCGGCGAAGTGACCGAGGCGGACGCGCTGATGCAATGCCTGAAGAGCATGTGCGCGCAGAAGCCTGGTTTCATCGATGATCGGGTGCCGCTGACCGCGGCCGTCTTCCGCATCTTCCTGATCAACGACAACCAGCCGCTGTCCTCACAGGAGCTGCATGGGATTATCACCTGGAAGCTGCCCG
>JAJTXO010000743.1 GCA_021463315.1 Caldilineales bacterium
GGAGAAACGCAGCGGGTTGGCCACCTGGCGCTGGGCCGCGCCGGCGCCGGCCGGGGTCTCGATCACCAGGCCGCGGCCAACGCTGTGCGGGTGATGCAGCGCCTCCTCCACGGTCAGCACCGGCTCTACGCACAGGTCCAGCGGCGCGAACACGGCCACCCATTCGGCCAGGGTGCGCTGGGCGATGGTCGCCGCGATCTCCTCCTTCAGGCCAGGCTGGCCCGCGGCCGGGCCGAAGACGCCCCCATCGGCCAGCTCAGGCCGGCCGATAGCCTGGCAGAAGCCGCGCCAGAACTTCTCCTCCATGCTGGCCACAGCCAGATAGCGCCCGTCGGCCGTAGGGTAGCTGTCGTAGAAGCCACCGCCGTTGAGCAGGCCGCTCTCGTAGGTCGGGCTGTCGCCCGTGGCCAGGTACTCGGCCGCGGCCAGCCCGTTCCAGGCCAGCGCCATGTCGAACATGCTGACGTCCACCATCTGGCCTATGCCGCTGAGCTGCCGTTGGATCACCGCGGCCAGGATGCCGGTGAGCGCGCCGAAGGAGCCGCCCCCCACATCGGCCACCTGCACGCCCAAGCCGGGCGGTCCGCTCTCGGCCCGGCCGGTGTGGCTCAGGATGCCGGACAGCGCCATGAAGTTCAGATCGTGGCCGGCCCGGTCGCGGTAGGGCCCGGTCTGGCCATAGCCAGTGATGGCGCAGTAGATCAGCCGCGGGTTGACGGCTCGCAGCGCCTGATAGCCCACGCCCAGCCGGTCCATCACGCCTGGGCGAAACTGTTCCACCACGATATCGTAGCGCTGCACCAGCCGCTGGATCACCTGGGCCGCGCCGGGCTGCTTCAAATCGAGAGAAATCGAGCGCTTGTTGCGGTTCAGCAGGCTGTGCCAGGCCGACACATCGCCGTCGAAGGGAGGCATCGCGCGCGCCATGTCGGGGCGACCGGGCGCCTCCACTTTCACCACATCCGCGCCCAGATCGGCCAGCAGCATGGTGGCATAGGGCCCAGGCAGCAGCGTGGTGAAGTCCAGTACACGCAGGGAGGAGAGGGGGGAATTCATGGTAGCTCGTGATTCGTAACTCGTAATGCGTAACTCGTAACCCGGAGTGGGCGGGATTTGGCGGTTTATTGCGGGTTGCGCGTGATGGGTGATGCGTAACTCGTAATGCGTAACTCGTAACCCGGAGTGGGCGGGATTTGGCGGTTTATTGCGGGTTGCGCGTGATGGGGCATGCGTAACTCGTAATGCGTAATTCGTAACCCGGAGTGGGCGGGAATTGGCGGTTTATTGCGGATTGCGCGTGATGCGTAATTCGTAATGCGTAACTCGTAACCCGGAGTGGGCGGGATTTGGCGGTTTATTGCGGGTTGCCCGTGATGGGTCATGCGTAACTCGTAATGCGTAACTCGTAACCCGAAACTCGAAACCCGAAACTCGTAACAAATACCGCATCCCTGGACACGCTCCACACCTGCTCCGGGTTACGAGTTACGCATTACGTGTTACGCATTACTCCGAACAAATACCGCATCCCAAGACGCGCCTCACACCTATTTCCGGGTTACGCATTACGTGTTACGCATTACCCCGATACATCGTCACCACGCACGCGCCGCCTAACCCGATATTGTGTTGCAGGGCGACGCGGGCGCCTTCGACCTGACGGACGCCGGCCTGGCCGCGCAGTTGCCAGGTCAGTTCGGCGCATTGGGCCAGTCCGGTCGCGCCCAGCGGATGGCCCTTGGCCAGCAGTCCGCCCGATGGGTTGGTGACGACGCGGCCGCCGTAGGTGTTGTCGCCATCCCAGACGAAGCGCTCGGCCGTGCCCACCGGGGTCAGCCCCAGCGCCTCGTAGGAGATCAGCTCGTTGGTGGTGAAGCAGTCGTGCAGCTCCACCACGTTCACCTCCTCCGGCCCGATCCCAGCCTGCTGATAGACCTGGCTCGCCGCGGCCGCGCTCATGTCGTAGCCCACAACCTTCATGCGGCTGCGCTCGTCGAAGGTGGAGCGGAAATCGGTGGTCATGGCCTGGCCCACGATGGCCACGCGGGTATCCAGCCCATGCCGCCGCGCGAAGTCTTCGGAGCAGATCACGGCCGCGGCCGCGCCGCAGGTGGGCGGACAGCACTGCAGGCGGGTCAACGGTCCGGTGAAGCGGGGCGAGGCCAGCACCTCCTCCACGGTCAGCAGCTTACGGAAGATCGAGCGCTCGTTGAACTGAGCGTGGCGGCGGGCCTTGACCACGATGGCGGCGAAGGTCTCGTTGCGGGTGTCGTAGCGTTCCTGGTACTCCGCGCCTGCGCCGCCGAACAGCCGGATCGCCATAGGCGAGTCCGAGCGGCCCTGCAGCTCGTCGGCCAGCTCCAGAAAGCTGCCCAGCGGCGCGGGCCGGTCCTGAAAGACGTGGTCGATGGCCCCGCGCGCCATCTGCTCGAAGCCCAGCGCCAGCACGCAGTCGGCCGCGCCGCTCTGCACCGCCTGGCGAGCCAGATAGAGGGCGG
>JAJTXO010000744.1 GCA_021463315.1 Caldilineales bacterium
CGCCAGAGCCGGGCGTCTCATCTTGAACCGATCGCCAGGCGTCTCGCCGGGTTCAGGCGCGAGTCGGTCGCCAGAGCCGGGCGTGACGCCCTTGAGATCGTGGCTACTTCACCGATTACCGTCCTGATCCGAAGCAGGAGCAACTTATGACAACTATCGAACAACCGCGTGCAACCTGGCGCAGCCGCTTCTTGGGCCGGCCCAAGCGCGATTATATCCATCCCTACCTGGGCGGGCTGCTGCTGGGGCTGGTGCTCTTCGCCGCCTTCTTCCTCACCGGCAACGGCCTGGGCGCGTCGGGCGGACTGAACCGCCTGGTGGTGGCAGTGCAGGACCAGGTCGCGCCGGAGCATGTGGACCGCACCCCCTATCTGCTCAAGATGGCCGGCGGCGACCTGAACCCGCTGGACGACTGGATCGTACCCATGATCGCCGGCACGCTGCTGGGCGGCCTGGCCTCTGGCTGGCGCGGCGGCCGGCTGGCGGTGGAGACCAACAAAGGCCCCAACATCTCCGTGCGCACCCGCTGGCTGACCGCCTTCGCCGGCGGCGCGATCATGGGCTACGGCGCGCGCATGGCGCGCGGCTGCACCTCGGGCCTGGCGCTGTCGGGCGGCGCGGTGCTGTCGCTGGGCGCGTGGGTGTTCATGTTCTCGGTCTTCGCCGGCGCCTACGCCCTGGCCTACTTCGTGCGCAAGCTGTGGCTGTGAGTAGGAGGTTCTGATGCCTTTTCCTTTGCAACTGGAAACCCTGCTGGGCAAGCCGTTGATGTTCGTGGTCTTCGGCGTGATCGGCTTCTTCTTCGGCTTCGTGCTGGAAAGCGCCGGCTTCGGCAACTCCAAGAAGCTGGCCGCCCAGTTCTACTTCCGCGAGCTGACTGTCCTCAAGGTGATGTTCGGCGCGATCGTCACCGCCATGGTGCTGATCTTCATCACCGTCGGCCTGGGCATCCTGGACTTCAGCCAGCTCTGGGTCAACCCCACCTACCTGGCCTCAGGCATCGTCGGCGGCCTGATCATGGGGGTGGGCTTCATCATCGGTGGCTTCTGTCCTGGCACCTCGCTGGTGGCGATGGCCACGCGCAAGCTGGACGGCCTCTTCTTCGTGCTGGGCGTGCTCTTCGGCATCTTCGTCTTCGGCGAGACGGTGGAATACTATTGGGATTGGTGGAACAACGCCGGCTACATGGGCCGCATCACCATCTACGAATGGCTGGACGTGCCCGCGGGCGTGGTAGTGGTCGGCGTGGTGCTGATGGCGCTGTTCATGTTCTGGGGCGCGGAGCAGTTGGAGCGCATCTTCGGCGGCCGCGATCTGAGCAAAGAGCCGCGCTGGCGGCGCTACGCGGCCGTGGGGCTGGCAGCCTTCGCGGTCAGCGTGCTGGTAATCGGCGCGCCCACCACGGAACAGAAATACGCGCGCATCGCCGCCACCAAGGACGCGGCCCTGGCCGGCCGCGAGGTGCAGATCCAGCCCGGCGAGCTGCTGGAGACCATCGCCAACGACACCCTCAAGGTGGTGCTGCTGGATGTGCGGCCAGAGGCGGAGTACAACCAGTTCCACATCGCCGGCGCGCGCAACGTGCCGCTGGCGGCGATCCCCACCGTAGCGCCGGAGCTGCTGGTGCAACAGGCGCCGAACACGGTCTTCGTCCTGGCCAGCAACGACGAAGGCGCGGCCACCGAGGCCTGGAAGATCCTCAGCGCCGAGAGCGTGCCCAACGTCTACATCCTGGAGGGGGGCGTCAACCAATGGATCGCCACCTTCGGCCAGGAGGAGGGCGGCATCGTCCAGGTGGCGACGCCCAGCGGCGACGATACCCTCTGCTGGACCTTCCCGGCCGCGCTGGGCGACCGCTTCCAGGCCGCAGACCCCGACCCCCACGCCTGGCAGTTGGAATTCACCCCCAAGATCAAGCTGCAGATCAAGCGCGATAAGAGCGGCGGCGGGTGTGGATGATGGACGCGAAAGATGCCAGCTTGTCGGCAAAGCTGGCATCTTGAACCACACCCCCCGTGTGCTTGTCTATCAGTAGCGCAGAATCGCAGCCACCCGGCCGTGGATTTCCAGCGCGCCGTCGCCGAAGAAGAAAACCTGGCCTCCCTTCTGCAACACCAACTGGGTTGAAGGGCCGCAACGGCCTATTGTCAGCCATTATAGCTGACTTGGCGCGCGAAGGGTAATCGGGCAGGCCCAGCGGGCGGCAGATCGACCAGGGTCGGCCTGTCGCCTGCGCCTTGCAGTGCAGGCGCGGCGGGGTCCGTGGCGCGCAATGGCCGGGCCGCCAGGTTGTCTAACCCGTCGGCCCGGCCATCATGACGCAGGGGGCGTCGGTTCCTACTGCTGGGGGAGCTGGATAACCTTGAAGACCGCGCCGTGGGGGTCCATCAAGGTGGCCATGCGGCCAAAGGGGGTGTCTTCGGCCGTGCTCAGCGCCCGGCCGCCGTGCTGGCCGTCGTGCTGGCCGCCGCCACCCTCGCTGCGATCCCCG
>JAJTXO010000745.1 GCA_021463315.1 Caldilineales bacterium
TGGGGGGTGGGGAGTGGGGAGTGGGGAGTGGGGGCTGGGGGGTGGGGGCTGGGGAGTGGGGAACCGATCACCGATCACTGTCTGAATCACGGATTGTCACGGATTGACGGATTGCACGGAGGCGGAGCGGCTACATCGTTCACCATTCACCAATTCACCATTCACCAATTCACCATTCACCCATTCACCAATTCATCATTCACCAATTCACCATTCACCAATTCACCATTCACCAATTTACCAATTCACCGATCACCGATCACCCGCTCTTCACCTTCCCATTCGGGTCGGCGTAGAGGGTGTAGGCCAGCCAGGTGGGGTTGGCCTCGTCCAGGGCGCGGATGTGGGCGCGGGCGGTGTGAAAGGCGTCGCCCAGGGTCTGGCCGGTCAACAGTTGGCTGTAGAACTGGATGGCGAACTGGGCGGCCAGCTCGTCGTTCACCTCCCACAGGCTGCCGACGAAGGCGCTGGCGCCGGCGCGCACGAAGCGCTCTGCCCAGCCGCCCATGCGGGTCAGCGAGAAGCCGGTTTCGCCGGTGTGGCAGGCGTTGAGGAAGACCAGTGGCCGGCTGGCAGCCACGCCGCTGCGCATGGGGCCGACGATCTGACCGGGGCGCAGCGAGTCCCCTTGCAGCTTGAGCGCGGACTCGTCGGGACGAGTGTAGTCGAAATCGCCGTGGCAGGCAAAGTGGAAGAGCTGGGAGTCGCCAGCCCGCAGCGCGTCGGTGACCTGCGACGCCATGTCCAGCCAGGCGCCGCCATAGCTGATGTCAGGCCGCAGCCTGGGCAACTCCTGGCTGAAGAAAGCCTGCTCGGCCTTGACCGAGGCCAGGTTGCTCTGGGGAACCACCACCCGCGCCTGGTGCAGGCTGAAATCCTCCGGCAGGCCGCGGCCATCCAGCCAGCGGGTCAGGCGAAACTGCGCGCACAGGAAATCCTCGTCGCGCAGGTCGTCCTCGTAGGGCAGCACCATTTCCCAGGGGATCCACGGCTCGTCGGAGATGATCAGCAGGCTGAGCTCCGGCTGCTGCTGGCGCAGTTGGCGCATGGCGCGGTACGCGGCGCGCAGCGCGGGGGTGAAGAGCTGCTCGTACAGGTCCCAGCCGATCTGGCGCAGCTTCTCCTGGTTGGCCGCGAACTGGGCCGGGGTCAGCTTCTTCTTGCTGGCGCGCGCCATCTGGCTCAGCCCCAGCAGGGTGTTCTCCAAAAAGGAGCGCGGGTCGCTCTGCAGCGTTTTCGATCCCATGCGTTGGAAGACCAGGCCCAGCTTGCCGGTGGGCGAATGCAGCGTGTAGCTGAGCTGCCGCCGGTCCGCGCTGAGCGCGATGCGCAGCACGAAATCGGGCCGGGGCGCGTCGGCCGAGGCCAGCAGCATGCTCCCTTCGTCCTGATCCAACACCGAGCCATCTTCCGCTCGATCGGTGATGATCGGGTCCAGATCCACCGGCGTCTCGTCGATGGGCGGGCGGTCGCGCACCTCCACCTGGAAGCTGGCTGTACCGGCCAGCCGCTCGTGGTGATAGAAATCCAGGCTGATGCGCCGTGTCCCAGCTCCGGCATCGGGATCAGGGGTCAGCAGAAAGACCGCCCACTGCGAGTCCCGTTCCATGTAGACCAGGATGGTGCGCGTGCCGCCAGGCTGCCCATCGTCCACGGTGAAGCCCTCCGCGTTGCAGACAATCAGCACCTGCTGCGGCTCAGGGGTGACAAACTCGATAGCCACGCCCGCGTCCACCACCGTGGCCTCGGACTTCTCCAGCGTCAGCCGCACCCACAGCGGCCTCTGGCGGTCGAAGGTGCCCACCTGCCCAGGGAAGCGTACGTCGGTGTGATAGTTGACCGTTGCCGGCGCCACCTGAACCACCTCCAGCGGCGGCATGGGCATCACGCTCTCGACCGGCGGCGAGAAGGCCATTTCGCTCCACGGCGTCTTGGGCACGGCCGCCATCGGGTTCTGCTGGATCAGATCGATCAGCCGGGTGGCGTGCTGCAGCGAAAACTCCTGGCCGGGGCCGCTGTAGGAGGGAATGCCGCGCACGGTGAACGCCGGTTCGGCTACGGCGTAGATCGCTGGGCTGCCCTTGACCAGGCGCAGAAAGTCGTGGGTGACGGTCAGCCGCTGGATGTCGTCTGTGGCCAGCATCAGGCCCGCGCTGTAGCTGCCCATCCAGGTGGCGGCCAGGTTCTGATCGGCCAGCGAGAGCTCCGCCCATTGGCTGTTGAGCCGCTGGACCACTCGTTCGGCGACCTTGTTGGCCTCAGGAAAGAGTTCGTCGCTGGTGGCTGCCGTCGCTGCGGGCGTCAGAGCGTCGTCTGGTCCGATCAAGCCATCGACCATGAGCCAGAGCTCGCGCGCCTGTTCGCTGTCCAGCGAGGCGAAGGAGCGGCTGCGCGGCCGGCGCGCGGCCGCCAGCAGACTGGCCGCGCTGGCCGGCAGGCTGGCCGCGGCCGCCAGGCTGGAGAGCAGCGGCGCCAGCGTCG
>JAJTXO010000746.1 GCA_021463315.1 Caldilineales bacterium
ACCGCGCCTGCGCGCTGGTGCGCATGGATCGCGAGTCCCACCTGACCTTTCGCCCCTCGGGCAACGGCGATGGGCGGCTGGATGCGGAGGATGTCACGCTGGCCCTGAGCCTGATGACCGGCATCCCGGCCAGCAACCTGGGCGCCGACGAGCGCAGCCGCTATGCCGCCATGGTCGAGCATCTGCATCAGCGCATCATCGGCCAGGAGGAGGCCGTGCTGGCCGTCAGCCGGGCCGTCAAGACCGCGCGCGTCGGCCTGAAGGACCCCAACCGGCCCATCGGCTCCTTCCTCTTCCTCGGCCCCACCGGCGTGGGCAAGACCGAGCTGGCCAAGGCGCTGGCCGAGTTCATGTTCGGCTCCGAAGAGGCCATGGTGGTGCTGGACATGAGCGAATACCAGCAGGAACACGCGGTCAGCCGGCTGGTGGGCGCGCCGCCGGGCTATGTGGGCTATGAAGGGGGCGGCCAGCTCACCGAGCGGGTGCGCCAGCGGCCCTACACCGTGGTGCTCTTCGACGAGGTGGAGAAGGCCCACCCGCGCGTGCTGGACGTGCTGTTGCAGATGATGGAGGAGGGCCGGCTGACCGATGGCCAGGGCCGCGTGGTCTCCTTCGCCGAGACGGTGATCATTCTGACCAGCAACCTGGCGGCCGATATTTTGGAGACCACGGAGCTCAGCGACGCGCGGCGCGAGCTGGTGATGGCGCGCGTCAAGGAGTTCTTCCGGCCCGAGTTCCTCAATCGTCTGGATGAGATCGTGCTTTTCCTGCCGCTGACCGGCGCGCAGTTGGGGCAGATCCTGGGCCTGATGCTCAAGAAAGAAGCGCGCCTGCTGGAGGCGCGCGGCCTGCGGCTGGAGATCAGCGACGCGGCCAGGGCCTGGATGCTGGCCCAGAACGATCACCCGGAATGGGGCGCGCGCCCGCTGCGCCGCATCATCCAGCGCCACCTGCGCGAGCCGCTGGCCGATCGCCTGCTGGCCGCGGACCCGACGCCGGGCGCGGTGGTCAGCGTGGACGCCAGCGACGCGGGCCTGGCCTTCGCCGTCCGCTCGTAGGTCACGCTACCAGCGTGACCGCCAACATGACGCCCGTCGACGGCGCCTCCTCTGTCCGGCTGGTAGCCGGACCTACGGCAATCTAGATCGGTCATTTTCCATGCGCATGAATCTGGGCCAGTTCTACGCTGCTGCGACGGTGCAGCAGACGTTTGCGGCCCTGCGCCATCCCAACTACCGTCTCTGGTTCATGGGCCAACTGGTGTCGGTGGCCGGCTCCTGGATGCAGACCACCGCGCAGGGCTTCCTGATCTACGAGCTGACCAAATCGCCGGCCTTTCTGGGCTACGTGGGCTTTGCGGCTGGCGTGCCCTCCTGGGTCTTCATGCTCTATGGCGGGGTGATCGCCGATCGCATCTCACGGCGCACCATCATTCTGGCTGCCCAGACTGCCATGATGGTGTTGGCCTTCGTGCTGGCCGGGCTGGTGGCCACCGGCCTGGTGCAGCCGTGGATGGTGGTGCTTCTGGCGCTGTTCAACGGGGTTGCCAATGCCTTCGACGCGCCGTCGCGCCAGGCCTTTGTGGTGGAGTTGGTCGATCGCGAGGATATGACCAACGCCATTGCGCTGAACTCGACTATGTTCAACGCCGCGGCCGTGGTGGGGCCGGCCCTCGCGGGGGTGATCTATGCGCTGCTGGGGCCGGCCTGGTGTTTCACCCTCAATGGCCTTTCCTTCGTAGCCGTCATCGCCGCGCTGCTGGCCATGAAGCTGGCGCCGGTTGTCCGAACGCCGCGCACCGGCTCCACCGGGGAGCAGTTGCGTCAGGGGCTGCGCTATGTGGTGGGAGATCGCGTCACGCTGACCCTGATCCTCAACATGGGCGTCATCAGCCTGTTTGGCATCAGCATGGTCAACCTCTTTCCCGCCTGGTCGGTCAACGTGTTGAATGGGGATGTGCGCACCAATGGTTTGATGCTGGCCGCGCGCGGCCTGGGCGCGTTGAGCGGCGCGCTGTTGATCGCCGCGCTGGGCAAGCGGGCGGCGCGGGGTCGCTTCTGGACCATCGGCAGCTTCGTCATGCCGCTGGCTATGGTGGCTTTCGCCTTCGCGCGCTCGATTCCCCTGGCGCTGATCCTGCTGGTGGGGCTGGGGTGGGGCTTCATGGTGGTAGCCAACAGCTCCAACGCCATGGTGCAGACACGCGTGCCCGACGAGCTGCGCGGGCGGATCATGAGCGTCTACACCCTGATCTTCTTCGGCGGCATGCCGCTGGGCGCGCTGGTGGCCGGCCTGATGGCCGATCGCATCGGCGCGCCGACGACGGTGCTGATCAACGCCTGCGTGGTGCTGCTGGTCTCGACGTTGATCTGGCTGCGGCTGCCCTACATCCGCCAACTGCGCTGATCCACTCGATCAGCCGGGAGTCTCGATCAGCCGGGAGTCGAGGCTTTAGCCGGGTTTCAGCGCAGAACCCG
>JAJTXO010000747.1 GCA_021463315.1 Caldilineales bacterium
CACAGGCCATAAGACTTCGGAAGTCTTCCCCAATATATTGAGATGATACTATCGAGACAGTTGAAGAGAGCTACATCCCCGACGATCCGCGATCTGCTTTGCGGGAGTTCCTCAAATTCATCGTTCAGCAGTGGGAGGATGCAGAGGAGTAGCCGCTGGCTAGCTCCATGGCGCGCCGTGCGGTGCCCTCCAGATTGACCCAGTCGCCCGCATAAGCCTGATACGCCATGCCGGCCAGGCCGATGTGCAACTGGCAACAGAGCAGGCGCTGCGCGAAGTCTGGCACGGCCAGCCCGATGGCGTCGTAGTGGCGCCGGGCCTCTAGCGCGAAATCGATGCGCTGCCAGGCCGGGTACCAGGGCTGCCAGAAGCAGAGCCAGGCCAGGTCGTACAGAAAGTCGCCCGTCATGGCGCAGCCCCAGTCCAGCACGCCGGTGATGCGATCCCCCTCCACCAGAACGTTGTAGTGCAACAGGTCGCTGTGGATCAGGCAGCGCAGATCGGGAAGGTCGCCAGCCAACCCCTCGAGGCGACGATAACCAGCGTCGAACGGCGCGCTGCCCACGGCTGAAGCGGCCAGCCGCGCCCACCAACCGTGGGTGCGGTGGCCGGGCCGATCGTTGACCACATCCAGCAGCGCGGCGCGCCAGCTTGGGAAGCACGCGTTGCCGTCGCTGTCCCACGGGCCGTAGCCGGTCGCGTCCGTCAGCTCGGCCACGCGCATCGCGTCCAGCGCGGCGAATAGCCCCGGCAGCAGGCCGCGCATCTGCGCCTCGTCCACATCGTCGATGTAGTTGCCAAAGGCACGCTCGGCGATGGCGTAGTAGCCGTCGAAGGCTTCGCCCAGCTCGACCACGGCCGGGATAGGCAGCGCTGGGCCGGCGAAGCGTGCAGCCAGCCGATCCCTGGCGAAGTCATCGCCATGCGCGCCGAAGCGGATGACGCACTCGCGGCCGGCCCATTGAAAGGCATAGGCCTGCGACCACACACCACCCCCCAGCGGGGCAACGTCGCTGGCCGCCCCGCTGAAACGAGCAGCCAGGAAAGTCGCAGCCTGGTCGGTGTCAAGCAAGTGCTGCATCACGACAATACTTCCCAGGCTTCAATCTTCGAGACCAACGATTTGATCAAAGATCAGGGTTGCACAGTCGACGCACGCCACCCTTACTGCCTGCCAATCGTGCCAGCGCGGTTCCAGATTCTTGTACTCGGACAGGTAGAGTTCCTCCAGGTCGTACGGAAGTGGGTTTGCAAGCTGAACCTGCAACTGCTGCAAGGCCGATTCATCGTTGGGCTGCGGATAAAGCTGATCAAACGGCCGCAGAGAGCGGATGGTCTGGGCAACGCCCATGTGATCGAACAAGGCGGTGAAGTCCAGATAATCGCGGGTGGCATTGCGTCGCAGGATTAGCACACCCTTGATCCGCAGCATTTCGGCCTCGGTGGGCAGGGTAAGGTATTCGCCCTGATACTCAATCTGGGTGGTTTCCAGCGGCGCATCGCGGATCAATTGCCTCACTCCGGTTTCGATGCCGTCCAGACTGCCAAGAATCTGCACTGGACGCTGCACGCGAGCCGTCCTCCAACCCGCGACCGCCTCCAAGTCGGCCAGTATCTGATCGAAGCGCTGGCGCAGGTCAGTCAAGACATGATCGGCGTCGGTAGATGTGCGGTGGGCGGCGTACACAGCAGCAGCACTTCCGCCCACCAAGACGGCCCCTGGCAGGATGCGCTGAAGGTGCGTAGCAGCAGCCAGCACCTGTTCCCACTCAGGCAAGGTGTCGTTCGGCATATTGCTTCCAGAAATGATAGCGTTGCGCGTATGGATCAGCCACGTACGCCTGGCAAACGCGCAGCACTTTCTCGAACAACGATCGATCAACCAGCGCGGCCTGGCGCAGCTCGGCCCAGTCCCGCCGCTTGCCGCGAGCGATGATGTCGTCGATGGCGGCCAGGGTGTACTGCTCGTGAGTAAGATGGCGGTGTTGCATGGCACGATTATACCGCCAGATTAGCCGTACCGCCCAATCTCCTCCGCCAGCGGGGTCAGCAGCTCCAGCTTCCACGGCTCCATGCGCGGGGCGACGGAGCAGGCGGTGCTGAGGATATAGCCGCCGCCGGGCATGCCGATGCGGATGCGGTCGGTCGCGTGGGCGAGGACCTGCTCGCCGCTGGCAGCCAGCAGCAACTCGACCGCGTTCATGTTGCCCTTGATGAAGGCGCGCTCCCCGATCTGCGCCTTGGCGTCCCGCAGCTCTACGTTGCCCAGCGGCGGCGGATCCAGGGTGTCGATGCCCTCGGTGTGCGTCTCCAGCATCAGCTCCAGCCGGTCGCCGATGCTGCCGCAGGTGTGGGTGTAGACTGGCGTCCCCTCGGCCCTGACCGCGTCAGCCACGCGGCGCTCGAAGGGCAGCACGTAGCGTTTGTACATGCGCGGGGAGATCAGCGGCCCGCCGGCGAAGGCCGA
>JAJTXO010000748.1 GCA_021463315.1 Caldilineales bacterium
ACGGCAGGGTGACCAGCAGAACGACGGCCAGCACGGCCAGCGCCGCGAGGCCGGCCCGACGCAGCCCCTTGGACTCCAGCGCCGGATCGACCTCGTCGGCCGCGGCGGCCTGGTCGGGGTCGCCCGCCTGCGAGGGGTCATACTTGCCCAGGCGCGGCTCCACCACCCGCACCACGACCAGGCCGACCACCACGGTCATCAAGATGGCCGAGACCACCTGGAAGAAGTAGTCGGCGGTGATGGAGATCGGCGTCCCGCCGGCCAGCGCGATCGATTCGTTGGTGATCTCGATCAGCATGGCGTCGGTGGGCGTCGGGATGATATTGGCCATGAAGATCGCGGCGACGCCGCCGAAGCCGGCCGCAATGCCGGCGACAGGATGTCGTCCCACGGCCAGGAAGGCCGCCCCACCCAGGGGGATCAGGATCAGGTAGCCGGCGTCCGAGGCCAGGCTGGAGAGCACGCCGACGAAGACGATCAGGTAGGCGATCAGCGACTTGGGCGCGACCTTGACCAGCTTGCGGATCAGCGCGGCCAGCAGCCCGCCCACATCGGCCGCGCCCGCGCCCATCATGGCGATCAGGGTGACGGCCAGCGCGCCGAAGCCTTGAAAGTTCGGCACGAAGGAGGTGAAGAGGAAACGGATGCCATCGACGGTCAAGAGGCTCTTGATGGCGATGGTCTGTTCCTGGATCACGAAGTGGACATCCTCATCTCCCACGCCTGACAGCGTGTATTCGCTGACATCCTCGTAGAAGTCGGGTGTCACCTCGATCGGAACCGGCACCGCGATCTGCTCGGTGACGCTGACGCCCAGCAGCGCCAGAATCGCCGAGAGGACGATCACGCCGATCATCAGATAAAAGAACATAAGCACCGGGTGAGGCACCTTGTTGCCCACCTTCTCCACGCCGTTGAGCAGCTTGTCCATGAATGAGGTGCTGCTCGCTTCTGCACTGGCTTTCGCGGTCATCTCAGCCTCCTAGAGTAGGTTGGCGCCGGGCGCTTCAGGCAACCAAACGGTCGTCCGCGCCCGACGCCTGCGTAGATGGCTATATCGCATCCGTCCAGTCGACGGCTGCGCCGGTGTCGGCGGGCGACTCCGCGTCGTGCTCCGACTTCGACTCACCTGACCCAGCCGTAGCCCACAGCTGCGCCAGTTTGATGCATACGTCAGTGGCGGCCGCCATATCCTGCAGGCTGATCCATTCCAGCGGCCCGTGGATCTCCTGCATACCGGTGAAGACGTTGGGGGTGGGCACGCCCAGCTCGGTCAGCCGCGAGCCATCGGTGCCGCCGCGCACCGGCACAGAGAAGGGTTCGACGCCGGCCTGGCGGCACGCCGCGCGCGCCAGCTCCACCGGGCGCATATCATCCTCCAGCCAGTAGCGCATGTTGCGATACTGGGGGGTGATGGTGCAGGTGATCTGGGCGCGCGGCTCGCCAGCCTGCACGGCCGCACACACCTTCTGCAGCAGATCGCCCTGCGCGGCCAGCAGGTCGCGCTCGAAGTCGCGCAGGATGATGTCGATGCTCATCTCGGCCGCGGAGCCGCCCATGCCGACGATATGCAGGAAGCCCTGGCGGTCGGAGGTGGTTTCCGGCGTCAGCGTGGCCTGCGGCAGGGTATCCACGATCTTGGCGGCCAGGTGCGCGGCGTTGACCAGCTTGTCCTTGGCCCAGCCCGGATGGATCGACACCCCCTTGACGATGACCTTAGCCCCGTCGGCCGAGAAGGTCTCGTAGACGATCTCGCCCCGGTGCGCGCCGTCCAGGGTGTAGCCGAAGACGGCCTGCAGGTCGCCCGGCAGCTTGGCATGCACGCCGCGGCCGATCTCCTCGTCGGGGGTGAAGCCGATGCGGATCACGCCGTGCGGCAGCTCGGGGTGCCGCAAGAGGTGGCGCGCCGCGGCCATGATGATGGCGATGCCCGCCTTGTCGTCCGCGCCCAGCAGCGTGGTGCCCGAGGCGGTCACGATGTCGTCGCCCACCTTCTGCGCCAGATAGGGCAGCGCCTGCGGCGACAACACCTGGCTGGGATCGTCGGGCAGAACGATGTCCTGGCCGTCGTAGTCGCGATGGACGATGGGCTTGACGCCGGTGCCGGAGAACTGCGGGGCAGTGTCCACGTGCGCCAACAGGGCGATGGTGGGCGCGTCGGTCTGCACCGTCGCCGGGATGGTGGCCAGCAGCGCGCCGTAGTCGGTCAGCGTCACATCCTGCGCGCCGATCTCCTTCAGCTCCTCCACCAGCACATGGAGCAGGTCGAACTGCCTGGCCGTGCTGGGCGAGGTGGACGACGTGGGGTCGGCCGTGGTGTCGATCTTGACGTAGCGCAGAAAGCGCTCCTCAAGCTCGTTGAGAAAGGGATTGTTCATCGATAGGTGTCCTCTTTCACGTAACTCGTAACTCGTACTGCGTAACTCGTAACCCGGATAGGAGGGAGTTGTGTCCGGGATTCCGGG
>JAJTXO010000749.1 GCA_021463315.1 Caldilineales bacterium
CGACGGCACCGTGCGGCTCTGGGATGCCGCCACGGGCGAGAACCTGCTGGTCATGCGCCAGCCCAGCGCCGCTGGCATCGCGTTTGATCCAACCGGGGAACGGCTGGCCGTCGCAACGACTGCGCCCAGCGACGCGCCGGTGCGACTCTGGAACACGCGCAACGGCCAGCAGGTCGGCGCGATCGGAGCGTTCGCGCGCGACACCAACGACGTGGATTATAGCCCCGACGGAGCCAGCCTTGCCGTTGCCGACGGCAGCGGCGAGAGCGCGATCTGGGACGTCCAGAGCGGGCAACGGCTGGCCAGCCTGGGCCGAGGCGCTCCCGCGTACTCGATCCGCTTCAGCCCCGATGGCCGGCAAGTGGCCACCGGCGGCAACGACGGTGTGGTGCGCCTGTGGGACGCCGCGACCGGCGGGCTGCTGCTGACGTTGCCGGGGCACGCCGCCACAGTGACCAACATCGACTTCAGCCCGGACGGCGCGTTTCTGGCCACCGCCAGCGCCGACGGGACCACCAGGCTCTGGGACATCAGCCCGGCCGGCGGCCGGGAGATGTTGACTATACCCGGTCACGACGGCGTAGTCTACAGCGTCGACTACAGCGCCGACGGCACGCGGCTGGCCACCTCCAGTTGGGATCGGCGCGCTGCCGTCTGGAGTGCGCAGTCGGGCGAGCTCCTGGTCAGCCTGCCGGAGCATCCCGATAGCATCGCGCGCATTGCCTTCAGCCCTGATGGGTCCTCGCTCGCCACAGCCGCCTACGACGGCGTGGTGCGCCTCTGGGATGCGGCCAGCGGCCGGCCGATCCGCTCTATCGCGGCCCACGGACCGCTGGACATCGACGTCGCCTGGGACGCCGCCAGTCGACGGCTGGCCACGGGCGGCTCCGACGGGACGGTGAAGCTCTGGGACGCGGCGACCGGCGACCTGTTGGCTGAGCTGGACGGCCACAGCAACCGCGTGCATCGGGTGGCCTTCAGCCCGGATGGAACGTCGCTGGCTTCGGCCAGTTGGGACGGCACGGCGCGCATTTGGCGCGCCGACTCAGGCGAGCACCTGGCGACCCTTGCAGCCGATGGAGGCCAGGTGAAATCAGTGGCGTTCAGCGCCGACGGCAGCCGGCTGGCAACAGCGCACGAGGACGGCGCGGCGCGCATCTGGAGCCTGGCCAACCTGACCGGGATGCAGCAGCCCGCGCCGACGCACACCCTGGCCGGCCACACCGGGTCAGCCTGGGACGCGGCGTTCAACCCGGCAGGCGACCTGCTGGCTACCCTCGGCTTCGACGGCGCGGTCAGGCTCTGGGACGCAGCAACGGGGGAGGAACTGCTGGCCATCCCCGGCGAAAACAACGGCGCCGACCTGCAGTTCAGTCCCGATGGCCGTTTCCTGGCAACCACCAGCGGCAGCGGCAAGATGATGGTGTACGCCGTGACGCTCGACGACCTGCTGGCGCTGGCCCAAGCGCGCCTGACGCGCGCCCTGACCCAGAGCGAATGCCAACGCTACCTGCATCTGGACGAGTGCCCAGGTTGAACGGCACGGAGGGAGCTACTGCTTGCGCAGCCACACGCTGACGTGCTCCGGCTGCAACGTCTCGTCCACAACCCGCACCAGCTCGACCAGCAGCGCGTCCAGGCCTGTCCTGAGCCACGTCGAAGGATCGGTCTCGTCGCGTGCGGTGATGGCGAACTGCGCCAGCACCTGCTGGCGAGGCATTTGCCAGCATCCTGGGGGTAGTTTACAATTGGAACATGGATACGATGCACCCACCACGCGCCATCGCCAAAGTGGTCCGCAAAGTCACGCTGAACGAACAGCCCAGCGACTTTGCATACTGGCAGAGCCAGCCTCCAACGGCTCGTCTGGCCGCTCTGGAGGCAATCCGCCGCGAGTTCCACGGGTGGACCGATGATACTCAGCCCAGAATTCAGAGAGTTTGTACAATCGTTAAACGATAACGGTGAACTTCATCGATCTGGAGAATCTCCGAAGAAACAAGCAGGCATCGGGACGCTATCAAGATCTTGCCGACCTCGAAAACCTGATGTGAGACAAGCTCCGCAGCGAAGCTTTCAAGCCCGAAAGGCCTGACCCGCCTTTCGGGCTTCTTATTGTCCGCAATCAGACGCTGACCTGCTCCGGCGACGCCGTCTCATCGGCGACGCGCGCCAGCTCCGCCAGCAGCGCGTCCAGCTCGATCCTGAGTGGCAACGGTGATGTTTGCCAAGGACTGACAGTGCTGCCTACACGCCAGGCTGCCTATCCGCACGTAAGTTAGTCCGCGGCGCGACCAGCACTGTCAGTCCTGCGCGCAACGACGACCAAGGACTGACAGTGCTGCCTACCCGCCGGGCTGCCTTCCGCGCGCAAGCCAGGCCGCGGCGCGACCAGCACTGTCAGTCCTGCGCGCAACGACGACCAAGGACTGACAGTGCTGCCTACCCGCCAGGCTGCC
>JAJTXO010000075.1 GCA_021463315.1 Caldilineales bacterium
CAATAGAGGGGGAAGACTTCCGAAGTCTTATGGACTGTGAGCCCGTTTTGAACAAACCTGCGCAGACTTCGGAAGTCTCGACCCCGGTTTTTTGAGATGGCACAGGGGGAAGACTTCCGAAGTCTTTCTCCGACACCCACCTGAACAATTGCTGGAATTCTTGCAAGAACTTGACGAATGACATGGCGTCAGGTATACTAGCCGACAGTAAGTTCGGTGGCATTCAGAAGGGAATTCACCACGTTGCTGCACGTTTGCTGCCGCAGTAGGGTAGGGCATTGAGATGTGAGGATAGTCTCGCCAAGTCAGCCAGACGCAATGAACGCGTCCAATCTTTGCACACTAGGAGGTGCGTACCATGCGATTCTTCCGAGTTCTGATTCTGACCATGCTTGCATCGCTGCTGTTGAGCGCTTGTGGCCCAGCAACCGTGCCAACCACTGACGAGACAACAGAAAGCGGTCAGCGCTTCCTGATCTCCCTTCCCCGCCTGGTAGTCGATGTCAACGCAGATGGACAGGCATCTGTCAATGGCATGAGCATCGAAGCAGTCAACACCCTTATCCCTGGGGCCCCGCTGCCTGATCTGACCGTAAACCCATTTTATGTCGATTGGATGACCAACACCAATATCCAACACCTGGAGTTCGTCAGCACTGACGACGGTGTGTTCATCTTTGCCAACGGCGAACCGCTGCCCTTCCTGGCCTGGGACGGGGACTCGCTGACCAACCTGGGCACCGTGGCGGGCATCGCCAACCTGCCCTATGGCAAGCTGATCGGCCAACTGGTGCCCATCGTGCAGCGCACCGGGCTGGACATCGTCCTGCGCTTCCCGACTCAGGAGGGCGCCGAGGCCATCGCCCTTCGCGATCCCAGCGTGGCGCCAGAGGCCATGCAACCGGTGGCTGAGGCGGCGGCGCCTTCATTCGTCACCCGCATCGACGTGAACTACGACGCCAACGGCGTGCCTACCATCGCCGGCATCAGCAGCCGGGACCTGGCCGCGGCCGGCATCTTCCTGCCCATCGAGATGACGCCCGAGACCCTGGCGCAGCTCAAGAGCAACGATGTCAGCGAGCTGCGCTTTGTCAGCGGCCCCAACGGCGTCTTCATCACCGTCAACGGCGAATCCCTGCCGCAGATCAGTTGGAACAGCGCTCTGCTGACCAACAGCGCGGATCTGTACGCGCAGATCAACCCTGACAGCCCCTACATCGCGCTGGCCAAGCTGCTGTTGCCAGAGCTCTCCAACCTGGATGTTGACCTGCGCGTTACTCTGGAATAGCAGGCCTGGACTCTCCGTCTGAAAGAAGTGAGAAACATGAAAAGTCGCTACCAGAGTCTCCGTGTATTCGGCACGCTGGCGCTGATCCTCGCCTGGGTGCTCCTGATCCTGGGCATCCTGGCCGCGGTGGGCACTTGGCTGGGCCTCAACAACCTGGCCCAGCAGCTCACAGGTCAACAGGCCGGCTGGGTGATCTTCAGCGCTGTCCCAGGATTGCTCTTCGCGATCATGGGCTTCATCCAGTTCTACATCGTCGGCAAGGCGCTGCATCTGCTGGTGGATCTGGACGCCACCACACTGGACGTTCAGCAAAAGGTGCAGACGCCGGCCGCGGCCGCGCCGGCCAGCGACGTCGTGGGTGACATCTCCGGCGAGCTGAAGCGCCAGGCCAAGCTCATCGCCTCCAATTTGGAAGCCACGCAGGCGTTGCAACAGCAACTGAGCTCGATTCAAGCCCGCATCGGCAGCGCGGCGCCGGCCATCGTCGCCCCCACGGCCGTGCAACAGGCAGCCGAGGCAGTGGCAGATCTGGCTTCGTAGGCAAGCGACCGCACCTCGGAACAGCGAGTCTGCTGAAACACTGACCGCCCGCGAGACCCTATCTGCTGCAGATAGGGTCTCGTTTTTGCGGCAGCTATCTGACTTGCGCAATTGTCCACTACCTGGTAGAATAGGCCATCGTCAGCAGTCCGTTCCTTTCCTCCCAGGTATTCACGAGGATTCTATGCTCAAATTGAACGCAAAACAATGGCTGGTGATCGTCGGCTCCTTCGCCCTGGCCGCGGTGCTGAACTATCTGATCTGGCTCTTCACCATGGGTAATCCCAGCGGAATCAGCGGCATCTATCACTTTGGCCTGACGCTCTGTCTCGGCGCCGCCATTCTGATTGTCGCCGATCGCGTCGCCAAGACCCAGATCTACAAGTAGAACCCAGTCAGCGCGACGCGACGCCAGTAGCCGGTACCCCATGCCCCCTGCGCTGAGTCCATTGGCCGTGCTGGCCTATCTGTTGATGTTCGTGGGCTTGATCGGCAGCGTGCTGCCGCTGGTGCCTGGCCCTTTGCTGATCTGGCTGGGCGCCCTGTTGTGGGCCGCCAACGACGGTTTTCAGTCCGTTGGCTGGCCCACTTTGCTTTTCCTGGGGATATTGACGGTGATCGCCTGGTCCAGCGATCTGGTGCTGACCTCGGTTTTCAGCCGGCGCATGGGCGCCAGTTGGAAGGCGGTGCTGGGCGCGATCGTGGGCGGCCTGGCTGGCGGCCTTCTCCTGGGCGGCTGGATTCCCATCGTCGGCACGCTGCTGGCCACGATCCTGGGGGCCATCGCCGGCATGGTGGCGGTGGAAGCGCTGGACAAGCGCGATCTGCGCGTGGCGTTGCGCACAACGCGGGGCTACATGGCGGGCGTCCTGGCCTCCAGCCTGCTGGAGGCGATGCTGGCCATCGCCATGATTCTGATCTTCGCCTGGCAGGCCTTCCTCTAGCCCGGGTTTCTTTACGGATCTGTTCAAACTGAGTTGACCCAGTCATTGCGAGGAGGCCGCCGACGAAGCAATCCCCGCGCTGTGCGGTCGAGATTGCTTCGTCGGCAGCCTCCTCGCAATGACCAAAGCAACCAACTTTGAATGCACCAGCTCCTTTCCACCACGAAGGGCGCCGGGACGCCTTACACTGCTCAAAACAACAGCGGCGGCTGCTCCAACAAATGGGAGCAGCCGCCGCTGTCTTGTACCCCCAGCTGGACTCGAACCAGCGCACCCGGCTCCGGAGGCCGGTGCTCTATCCTCTGAGCTATGGGGGCCAACCAGCAGCTAGTCTACCACAGTCCGCCCCGCTTGGCAAGCTGGGGACTTTTGTTGACAAGCTGAAAACGAGTATAATCGCAGCGCCAAGCCCCGCGGCCTGCCTTAGGCCGCGTTCAACGCCCGATGGCGGCAAGGTGCGGCTTCACCACAGCGCGTGACATGAAATCGACATCGAACACCCTCTCTGCATTGCTTTGGGCACTGACCATCCTGCTGATCCTGGGAGGCGCCAGCCTGATCCTGTGGAGCCTGCAAGCTGGCCCCACGGCGCAGCCCCGCCTCGCCTTCCTGCCTGAGATCGCCGCCGAGCTGGCCGATCCGGCCGGCCTCAGCCCCATCGCGCCCGACAGCGCGACGCAGCCGGGAACAGCCGCGCCGGAAAACGCGGGACAAAGGGCTGCCCTGCCGCCAGCCGCAGCACCCGCCCTGGGCATCGTGTTGCCTGAGCCGCTGCCAGCCGATTTGTCCGATCCCATCCTGCGCTGGATCGCGCTGCAGCCGGGCGCGCGGGTGATCACCGACACCCAGCAAGCCGATCTGTGGATCAGCACCGAGCCGGGCGGAACCTTGTTGGCCGAGCGCATCTATGTGCCGGTCAGCCGCTTCGCCACCCTGCGCGACGAGATCTCGGCCGTGGATCTGCTGGCCCTGTGGCTGGGAACTCCGGAGCCTGGCCAGGCCGCGCTGGCGGTGGATGCCAGCGCGCTGGCTGGCTTGACCCTGCTCTGGGGGCCGCCGGCCCAGGTCGATCTGCTGCCCGATGCCGCCGCGGTGGCGGCCGCGCTGGAGCCTTATCCGGCGCGCCTGGGGATTCTGCCCTTCGACCGGCTCGCACCGGAGCTGGCCGCGCTGGCCATGAGCGGGCAAGACCCCACCAACAACGATTTCGTGGCCGACGAATATCCGCTGGCGGTCCGTTTCTATCTGAACCGCGCGCCCGACGCTGCGCCCGAAATACAGCAAGCGGCCGCGGAGCTGGTAGCAGCCGTCGAAGCAGCCGGCGCGCAGACCAATCGCGACCCCAGCAAACTGACTGTGTTGGCCATGACGGGGGTCACCGCGATGGCGCGCATGACCGCGCTGCGCATGGAGCAGAACGGCTATGACTATCCCGCGGCCGAGGTCGGCCCGCTGCTCTCCCAGGCCGACATCACGCACATCAGCAATGAGATTCCCTTCATGGCCGACTGTCAGGTCAACGCCAGCGAGAACAACCTGCTGCTTTGTTCCAAGCCGGAATATCTGGAAGCGCTGCGCGGGGTCGGCGTGGACATCGTCGGACTGACGGGCAATCACCTGAACGACTTCGGCGCGGCCGGCAATCTGGAGTCCTTGCAGTTCTATCAGGACCAGGGGCTGCCGACCTATGGCGGCGGCAAAGACCTGGACGCCTCGCTGCAGGCGCTGCTGGTGGAGCACAACGGCAACCGGTTGGCCTTTGTGGGCGCCAACCAGTTCGGGCCGGAATTCGCCTGGGCCGCGGACGACTGGCCTGGCTCCGCGCCCTACGATCCAGCCACGCTGAGCCAGGCCATCCAGCAGGCGCGCAGCGAGCTGGCCGCGGACCTGGTCCTGGCCGAGCTCCAGTGGGAGGAAAGCTACGACACGCTGCCCATCCAGTCGCAGGTGCAGGGGCTGCGCGCGGTGAGCGACGCGGGCGCGGACATCGTCACCGGCGTCCAGTCGCACGTGCCGCAGGCGGTCGAATTCCGCGCTGGCCGGATGATCCTCTATGGGCTGGGCAACTTCTTCTTCGACCAGATGTGGAGCCAGGCCACGCGCGAGGGGCTGATCCCACGCCACACCATCTACGACGGTCGTCACCTGAGCACCAAGCTGCTGACCACGGTGCTGGAGGACTTCGCTCAGCCGCGCTGGGCCAGCGCCGATGAACGGGAGGCGCTGCTGCGCCGGGTCTACACCGCCAGCGGCTGGTGACGCGAACGCCGTCCTGCCGAGACGAAACCTCACGCACTGTCCACTCGTAACTGAGTGTGGGGCTTGATGCCGCGGGCTTGCTGTGGCATAATTCCCGCACCATCGACCAGGAGAACGCGCCTTGCTCAAACGCCTGCTAAACGCCCCCGAAGAAGCTATTCTGCGCACCGAACGGGAGCTCTTGCTGCAGCTCAGCCAGAGCCTGATCCGTCTGGAGGCCGGCCAGGAGGACCGGACCCAGTTGGAGCGGGCGCGCACCCATCTGGACGAGCTCTTCCTGCTGGTGGTGGTGGGCGAGTTCAACGCCGGCAAATCGGCCTTCATCAACGCGCTGCTGGGGCAGCGTCTGCTGGAGGAGGGTGCGCTGCCCACCACATCGCGCGTCCATCGCATCCATCACGGCGACCAGATCAGCCGCACCCTGCACGAAGCCGATCTGGAGGTGATCAGCGCGCCGGTGGAGTGGCTGCGCGATCTCAACATCGTCGACACCCCCGGCGCCAACGCGGTGATCCAACGCCACCAGGAGATCACCGAGGATTTCGTGCCCCGCTCTGACCTGGTGCTCTTCGTCACCAGCGCGGACCGCCCCTTCTCTGAGAGCGAGCGGCTGTTCCTGGAGCGCATTCGCCAGTGGGGCAAGAAGGTGGTGATCGTCGTCAACAAAGTGGATCTCCTGGACGACGCCGATGTTGCCAGGGTGCGCGCCTTTGTCAGCGACAACGCGATCAAACTGCTAGGCGTCGAGCCGCCCATCTTCCTGATCTCCGCCAAGCTGGCCCAACGCGCCAAATTCGCCAACCAATCTACCAATCTACCCCTTCCTCCATCTACCAATCTACCCCTTTCCCCAGCCCCTCAGCCCACCATCCTGGAGCTCTGGTCTGCCAGCCGCTTCGAACCGCTGGAACGCTACATTCTGGACACGCTGGACGAGCAGGAGCGTTTGCGGCTAAAGCTGCTCAGCCCATTGGGCATCGCCGACAAGCTGCGCGTCCAATACGCTGCGGTCGCAGCCACCCGGCTGGAGATTCTGGCCGACGATTTCATCAGCATCGACGATGTCGAACGCGATCTGGCCGCCTTCGGCGAAGACATGAGCCGTGACTTTCAATACCGGCTGGGCCAGATCGATGCCACCCTCTATGCCATGGCCGACCGCGGCATCACCTTCATCGACCAGTGGCTGCGCATTGGCCGGGTCTTCGATCTGGCCAACAGCGCCAAGGTGCGAGAGGCCTTCGAGCGTGAGGTGGTGGCCGACACCAACCTGCAACTGGAGCGCCAGATCAACGACCTGATCGACTGGATCGTTGAGCGGGAGCACAAGCAGTGGCAAGGGGTGATGGGCTATCTCAATCGCCGGGCTGACCAGCACAAAGAGCGGATGATCGGCGAAGTAGGCGGCAGCTTCGAGGGCAATCGCCGCGCGCTGCTGGAGACCGTGCGCCGGGACACGCAGCGCGCGATCGGCAGCTTCGACCATCAGGCTGAGGCCGCCAAGCTGGCCGAGTCGGTGCAGAGCGCGCTGGCCCAGACCGCGCTGGTCGAGGTAGGTGCATTGGGATTGGGAGCGCTGTTGGTTGCCTCCCTGCACACGCTGCTGCTGGACGTGACCGGCCTGTTGTTTGCCAGCACGTTAGCCGCCATTGGCCTGTACGTGCTGCCCAATCGACGGCGCAAAGCGCGCGACGAGCTGCGCGCCAAGGTGGCCGACCTGCAAACGCGGCTGCACGAGGCGCTGACCGCGCAGTTTGGGCAAGAGATGAGCCGCTCCGAGCAGGCCATGCAGGAGGCGATCCAGCCCTACACCCGCTTCATTCGCACCGAACGGGAGAAGCTGACCAGCATCGCCAGCGATTTGACCAAGATCGAACAGGAGATGCGCACCCTGCGCGCGCGGATCGAGGCGTTATGAGCTGAGGTGGATGATGGCTTCGATAAACAACGCACCCTGGTACTACGAGATCCTGGCGGACGGCATCGAACTCGGGCGGCGACTCTGCGTCGAGTACGGTTTCAAGAAAGGTTTCGAGAACGACTATCAGAGCTTGCTCAGTGTTGCCATGGACACGGAAACTCTGGCTGGGTTTCGAGCCAACCTGCCCAATAACGAGTGGCATCCTCAGGGGGATGAGTGGTGAGTGCATCGCAGTCGTCCGCCCCACCGCTGACCTTGCGCCCGCTCAGCCCTGACGACGCGTCCGAACTGCAGGCGGTCTACCAGGCCAGCGCGGCTTTCTTCATCGGCGACAGCGGCGCGCCGCCCGATCCAGCGCAGGCCAGCGCCGACCTGGCCGCGGCCGGGGCTGACGAGGGCCGCTTTCTGGTGGGGATCACCCTCCACGACGCCATGATCGGGGTGATTGATCTGTGGCTGGCCCAGCCGGGACCGCTGGATGTGGCCATCGGCCTGATCCTGCTGGCTGAACCGTATCGGCGGCAGAAGCTGGGCACCTGGGCGCTGCGCATTCTGGAGGCCTGGCTGAGCCGCGACACGCCCAGCGAGGCCGTGGTGGTCGCCGTGCCCGCGCAGAACCACGCCGCCCAGAGCTTCTTCCTGGCCAACGGCTACACCTTCACCGGCCAATCGAGCCGCGTGCTGGCCGGATCCTCCCGGACGCGCCGGCTGGAAATGCACAAGAGACTGGTCTGATGCGGGGAGTTTGGCGCACGCGACCCGGCTAAGGCCTCGACTGCCAACGCCGGGCCCGTGGCCGCCACCGTGCGCTACAGTCGAAAGCGCAGCAGACGCAGCGCGTTGAGCACCACCACAATGGTGCTGCCTTCGTGCAGAATCACCGCGCCGCCCAACTGCACCAGGCCCAGCACCGAGGTCATGATCAGCAAAACGATGATGCTCAGCGCGATGGCCAGGTTCTGGCGGATGATGGCCCGGCTGGCCCGGCTCAGGCCGACCGCGAAGGGCAGCCGGCTGAGATCGTCGGCCATCAGCGCGACGTCGGCTGTCTCCAGCGCGACCGCGGTGCCCGCGCCGCCCATGGCGATGCCCACCGTGGCCGCGGCCAGCGCGGGCGCGTCGTTGACGCCGTCGCCGGTCATGGCGATCTGGCCATGCTCGGCCGCCAACGCCTTGATCGCCGCCAGCTTCTGCTCTGGCAGCAGGCCCGCGCGCACGTCGGTGACCCCCACGGCCTGGCCCAGGCGCTGGGCAGCCTCGGGGTTGTCGCCGGTCAGCATCACCAGCGTGTTCATCCCCAGCTCGCGCAGCGCCTGCAAGGTCTGCCGGACGCCGGGCCGCGGCGTGTCGGCCAGGGCCACGATGCCGCGCAACTGGCCGTCCACAGCCACCAGCATGGTCGACTTGCCCGCGGCCTCCAGGTGCTGCACCGCTTGCAGCGCGGCGCTGGGCAGCGTCAGGCCCTCCTCCTCCTGCATCAGCCGCAGCGAGCCGATCAGCGCGGGCTGGCCGTCGACCAGGGCGCGCACGCCGCGGCCGCTGAGATTCTGCAGGCCGGTCGCCGCTGGCCACGTCAGGCTTTGAGCCGTGGCGTGCCGCACCACGGCCTGGGCCAGCGGGTGCGTGGACTGCTGTTCCACGGCCGCGGCCAGGCTCAGCAGGCGGCCCGGATCGGTCCCGTTCAGTGGAATCAGGTCGGTCACCTGAAAGCGGCCCTCGGTGAGGGTGCCGGTCTTGTCGAAGGCCATTGCCCGCAGCCCGCCCAGATTTTCCAGATGCACACCCCCCTTGATCAGCACGCCATTGCGCGCGGCCTGGGCGATGCCGGCCAGCACCGCGGCCGGCGTGCCGATGGCCAGCGCGCAGGGCGAGGCGGCCACCAGCAGCAGCATGCCCCGATAGAAGCTCTCGCTCAAGGGGAGCCAGCCAGCCAGCGGCGGCACGACGATCACCAGCCCCACCAGGACGAGCACGGCTGGGACGAAGCGGCTGGTGAAGCGTTCGGCGAAACGCTGGCTGGGGCTCTGCTGGCTCTGCGCCTCCTGCACCATCTGCAACACACGGCTGAGGGTGTTATCGCGCGCCAGGCGGGTGACCCGCACGTCCAGCGCCGCGCTCTGGTTGATGGTCCCGGCGAAGACCTCGGCGCCGGGCGCTTTGTGAACCGGCATGCTCTCGCCGGTGATGGGACTCTGGTCGACCGCGCTTTCCCCCAGCACCACTTCGCCATCCACCGGCACGCGGTCGCCCGGCCGCACCAGCGCGATATCGCCCACCTGCACCGCTTCCACCGGCAGCTCCTCGATGCGGCTGCCGCGGCGCACGCGGGCCGTCTGGGGCATCAGCTCGCCCAGCGCGTTGACCGCGTTGCGCGCCCGGTCCAGTGCGTAGTGTTCGCCGGCATGGCCCAGGGAGAAGAGGAAGAGCAGGAACGCGCCCTCGGCCCACGCGCCCAGAATGGCCGCACCCGCGGCCGCGGCCAGCATCAGCACGTCGGTGTCGAACTTGCCGCGCAGCAGGCTGGGCAGGGCATGGGTGGCGATGTCGTAGCCGCCGGCCAGGTAGGAGAGCAGGTAGCAGATCAGCACCACCGCCGCCGGCAGCCCCAGGAACTGCTCGCCCAGCCAGCCGATCAACAGGAAAAGCCCGGCCAGCGCCACCAGCAGAAAGGTCCAGCGCTCCTGGAGCCAGTGCGGCAGGCGGGCGGGCGCGGGCGCGCCGCTTTGGCAGCACCCAACCGGTTCGTCGAACCGGGTCGGCAGCGGCGACGCGCCCGGCTCGGCCAGGGCATAGCCCATGCGCCGCACAGTCTGCCCGATGGCCGCGTGCGTGGTCAGTTGGGTGTCGTAGGCGATGTTGACCAGGCCGGCCGCGTAGTTGACGTTGGCGTGCAACACACCTTCCATCTGTTGCAGCGCGTCGGTCAACGAATCGGCGGCGTCGGCCGCGTCCATGCCCAGAAGCGGCAGCGCCTCGTGGCGATAGCGGGTCGTCAGCTCGGCGCCGGTCTCCTCGGCCAGGCGACGGATGCGTTCCAATGACAGCAGATTGGGATCGTAGTGCAGGCAGAGCAGGGCGTGGCCGTCGCTGCCGGTGATGTGCGCCTCTTCGACGCCGCGCACCGCGGCCAGTCGCTGGCTGAGCAGGGCCACGCACTGATCGGTGTCGTCCATATCGGGCAACAAGAGAGGCAGGCTGAGTTTGAGTTTCTCCACGGTGGGCTCTTTCAGAGTGTCAACAGGTCACGTTTCTCACGCCAAGTCGTCAAGAACGCCAGACTTCTTGCCCTTTGCGTCTTTGCGCCTTTGCGTGCGACCGATCTGGAGGGCTGAGTCTAGGTGTGCGAGGCGTGCGCCAGGCCCTGATGAAACAGGTCGTGGACGTGTTGGTCGACCAGGGTGTAGAAGACGTGCCGGCCATCCTTGCGGGCGGTGACCATGTGCAGATTGCGCAGCACGCGCAGTTGGTGGGACACGGCCGGCTGGCTCATGCCCAGCACCAGACAGAGATCGCCCACGCACAGCTCGGCATGGGTCAACAGGCTGATGATGCGCACGCGGGTGGGATCGCCCAGCGCGGAGAAGAGCTCCGCCACGCGGCTGGCCGTGACGCCGTCCAGCAGGTGTTCCTGGACCGTGCGCGCCAGCGCCTCGTCATGGGCGCCGCTGCAGCGGGCTTGTAGGGTTTCGGTAGATTCGGTCATGGCAGGGTGCTCGACATATAAATGATTGCTTATGCATTTTAGCTGTTTTGTCTGGCGTGTCAAGTGTAAACCACGATCGTAAGGCGTCTCGCCGGGTTGAGGAGCGAGTCGCCGCCTGAGCCGGGCGGGACGCCCTGGAGATCAGGGGATGAGGACGCCCTGGAGATCAGGGGATGAGTGTAAACCACGATCGTGAGGCGTCTCGCCGGGTTGAGGAGCGAGTCGCCGCCTGAGCCGGGCGGGACGCCCTGGAGATCAGGGGA
>JAJTXO010000750.1 GCA_021463315.1 Caldilineales bacterium
GCAGAGCGTTCGATCAGGCCTGGACGAACTCAGCCTCGATCTCGATGCTGATCTCCTTGCTGACCAGCCAGCCGCCCGTCTCCAGCGCCACGTTCCAGGTCAGGCCCCACTCCTCGCGGTCGATCTTGGTCTTGGCCTCGAAGCCCACCGAGGTGGTGCCCCAGGGAGACTTGGACAGGCCGAGGTAGCCGACGTCGAGCACCACCGGCTTGGTGACGTCACGGATGGTCAGATCGCCGTGCAGCTTGGCCTTCTCCGCGCCGGTGCGCTCGATCCTGGTGCTCTTGAATACCATCTCCGGGTAGAGCTCGGCGTTGAGGAAATCGGCTGATCTGAGGTGTGCGTCGCGCTTCTCGTCCTTGGTGAAGATGCTGGTCGTCTGAATGCGCGCCTCGACCGTGGCGTTCTCCGGCTGCTCCGGATCGAGATTGAAGTCGACGCTGAAAGCCTGGAATTCGCCACGCACCCTGGCCAACATCATGTGGCGGGCGACAAAATGGATGCTGGTGTGAGCGGGGTCGGTTTGCCAAAGCATGGGTAGTTCTCCTTCACTGGTTGCTTGATTCTGTATTGCTAACTGAGATAATTATACATTAAATCATCTGGCGTTGAAAGTTGCGCTCCTTACAATTGCGCTGCGCCACGCGTGAGGCGAGGCAGCGCTTCCAAGTTCTGGCATTGCGTGATTCGCCCACGCTGCGGCGTTGTTCCGAACAGACGCCCCCTCCAAGGCAACGAAAACCGCCATCATCTCGGAGATGATGGCGGCAGATCGACCGGCTGCAATGTCAAACCGGCGCTACATGTTGCTGATCAGCGCCTGCCCAAACTGGCTGCACTTGACCTCGGTGGCGCCCTCCATCAGGCGGGCGAAGTCGTAGGTAACGACCTTGTGGCTCAGGGTCTTCTCCATGGCCTGCACGATCAGCTCGGCCGCCTCGGTCCAGCCCAGATGGCGCAGCATCATCTCGCCGCTGAGGATCACCGACGAGGGGTTGACCTTGTCCAGGCCGGCGTACTTGGGCGCGGTGCCGTGGGTGGCCTCGAAGACTGCGCGGCCGGTGACATAGTTGATGTTGGCGCCGGGGGCGATGCCGATGCCGCCCACCTGCGCGGCCAGCGCGTCGCTGATGTAGTCGCCGTTGAGATTGAGCGTGGCCAGCACGTCGTATTCGGCCGGCCGGGTCAGGATCTGCTGCAACATGGCGTCGGCGATCATATCCTTGACCACGATGCCGTTGGGCAGCACCTGCCAGGGCCCACCGTCCAGCGGGGTCGCGCCGAACTCCTCGGCCGCCACCTGGTAGCCCCAGCCCATGAACGCGCCCTCGGTGAACTTCATGATGTTGCCCTTGTGGACCAGGGTCACGTTCTTGCGCTGGTTCTCGATGGCGTAGTGGATGGCCGCGCGCACCAGGCGGCGGGTGCCTTCCTCGCTGACCGGCTTGATGCCGATGCCGCTGCTTTCGGGGAAGCGGATCTTGCTGACACCCATCTCGTGGCGCAGGAAATCGATGACCTGCTTGGCGCCGTCGCTGTAGGCCTCCCACTCGATGCCGGCGTAGATGTCCTCGGTGTTCTCGCGGAAGATCACCATATTCACCAGCTCTGGCTGCTTGACTGGGCTGGGCACGCCGTTGAAGTACTGCACCGGCCGCACGCAGGCGTACAGGTCCAGCCGCTGGCGCAGGGCCACGTTGATGCTGCGAATGCCGCCGCCCACCGGCGTGGTCAGCGGGCCTTTGATGGCCACGATGTACTCGTCGATAGCATCCAGCGTCTCCTGGGGCAGCCAGATCACCTCGCCGTAGACCTGGTTGGCCTTGTCGCCCGCGTAGACCTCCATCCAGGCGATCTTGCGCTGGCCGCCGTAGGCTTTTTCCACGGCCGCGTCCAGCACCGGCTGGCTGGCGGCCCAGATATCGACGCCCGTGCCGTCGCCCTCGATGAAGCAGATGATGGGGTTGTCAGGGACGTGCAGCTTGCCGCTGTCCAAAGTGATCTTCTCGCCCTCGGCGGGCACGACGATTTTGTCAAAAGACATTGTGGTCAGACTCTCCTTGCTAATGGTGTATGTTGTGTGGCATCGACAGCTAAAAAGCGGCCAATATCCAGGTTATAGGTCTTCAATGCGCCTACTTCATGGGCTGATTTTGTGCAGGCTATCTCCTTTGCAATCATTCAGAGTCGCTGAACAAGGGGATACGGGTGACGTATAAGTTGTGTGTCATGCCTGCCCTACTACCCCAGGTCTGCTTGACGAATTGCCTTGCCCAACATGCATATCGTTCAAACGACCTCCGTACTGACGACAGAACGTCGCCGCAATCACTGCCTGGGTTCCGCAGCTCGGACAGTACATAAATCCCTCATGCAGTGTCATCTCAATAGATTGGGGCGAGACTTCCGAAGTCTTATGGACTGTGAGCCCGTTTTGAACAAACCTGCGCAGACTT
>JAJTXO010000751.1 GCA_021463315.1 Caldilineales bacterium
GCAGGCCGGCGGCCAGCGGCTGTCGATCTACCACTTCCGCCACAACCTCTTCCAGCGCTACCTGTACAGCGTCTTGAGCCAGTCCCGGCGTGCGTTTCTGCACGAGGACGTGGCCGCCGCGCTGGAGGCGTTGTACGGCGAGCAGGCGGCTGAGATCGCTGTCGATCTGGCTGCGCATTTCCAGGCCGCGGGCGACGCCGCCAGGGCCATCCCTCACCTCTATCAGGCCGGGCTGCGGGCCAGCCACCTGGCAGCCGACGCCGAGGCCATCGAGCTGCTGAACCGCGGGCTGGATCTGCTGCATCGATTGCCCGCCGGTCAGGAACGCAGCCGCCAGGAGCTGGACCTCCGGATCGCGCTAGGCGCGGCGCAGGGCAACAGCGGCTACATCGCCGCGGCTTTGGCGACTTTTCAGCAGGCAGCGGACCTGGCGCGGACGCTGGGCGCCTGGCACGATCTGGCGCGGGCGGCGCTGGGCTACGAGGAGGCCAGGTGGCGCTACAACCTGCCGGCCGCGCCGGCGGTCGCGCTGTTAGAAGAGGCGCTGCACGCGCTGGGTGAGGACGAACCCGTGCTGCGCGTCCGCCTGTTGGGCGGCCTGGTGCGCGCCCGCATTGCCAGCGGCGTCACCGGCGTAGAGGCGATGGCGCAGGAGGCTATGGCCGCTGCGCGCCGTCTGGACGCTCCGCTGGCGTTGTACGACACGCTGCGCATCTACCTCTTCGCCGACCGCCAGCCGGCGCGCAGTGCGGCGCGCCTGGCGGCAGCCAGCGAGATGGTCTGTCTGGCCGAGGCGATGGGCAACCGCGAGCGCCTGGCCGAGGCCTTAGGCAGCCGCATCCACGAACATCTGGAATGCGGCGACATGCCTGCATTCGACGCCGACCTGGCCTACCGCACGGAGGTGATTGAGCCGGTGGCGCAGCCCTTCTTCCTGCACACCAACGCCCTCTTCCATGCCGCGCGCAGCATCTTGGCCGGCGATTTCGCAGCCGGGGAGCGGCTGGCTCAGCAGGCGCTGCAGGCTGGCCAGCGCATCGGCACCGAGAACGCTGCCAGCGCCTTCGGCATGCAGATGGTCACCATCCGCCGCGAGCAGGGCCGCCTGGCTGTGTTGGCGCCGTTGGTGCAACATTTCGTCCAGCAAAACCCCGCCTCTGCCGTCTGGCTGCCCGGCCTGGCGCTGATCTACAGCGACCTGGGCTGGCAGTCCGAGGCGCGCGCGGTGCTGGAGCATCTCGCCGTCGACAACTTCGCCGGCATTGCGCAGGATGCGTTCCGGGTCTCCACCCTGGCCTATCTCAGCGAAGTGTGCGCGGCGCTGGGCGACGCGCCGCGCGCGGCGATCCTGTACCCCATGTTGCTGCCCTACGACGGTCGAGCCGTGGTGGTCGGCCTGGCCACCGTTTGCTACGGCGCGGCGGCGCGCTATCTAGGCCTGTTGGCGACAACCCTGGCGGGCTGGGACGAGGCAGAACGCCACTTCGAGGACGCGCTGGCCCTGAACGCCCGCATCGGCGCCCGGCCCTGGCTGGCGCATACGCAACACGACTACGCCGCCATGCTGCTGGCCCGCGGCTGCTCGGCCGACCAACCCCGCGCCCGCGCCCTGCTCGCTGCGGCCGCGCTTACCGCCGCTGAGCTGGGTATGCAAGCTCTGGCTGACAAATGCACCGCGATGCGTGAAACGTGATGCGTGCGGCCGAAAGCCTTACTCTTCACGTTTCACTTCTCACGTTTCACGGCTGGATACACCGTCACATGTTTGACAAATCCCACACAAGGAGAGCACCATGCCCGTCTTTCTGATCGAACGCAACTACGCCGAGCAGTTGGAGGTCACGCGCGACATCGCGTCGGGAGTCAACCTGATCAACGAGGAGGTGGGGGTCAACTGGCTGATCTCCTTCCTCAGCGCCGACAAGAAGAAGACCTACTGCCTGTACGAGGCGCCCAGCGTGGAGGCGATCCGCGCGGCCGCCGTGCGCGCCGGTCTGCCGGCCGACGTGATCGTCGAGGTGAGCGCCGTGCATCGCTACGGCGACGTGACCCCCGTGGAGCCGGCGATGTTCACCTGATAGACAGCGGCGTGAGTCGTCCATCGTTGCCGCTCCAGCCGGTTCATGGAACCGGCTGGGGTTGGTCGCCAGAGTCGCCGGTTCACGGAGCCGGCTAGAGCAAAATACACTGGGACAACTGACGTCCGACGGTGCTAGCCCGATGCGAGCGTGAACGGCAGGACCGTGGGCAACCGCTTCAACTACATCTTCGGCGATCCTCAGATCGTTGATCCGGCACAGCGAAACACGACAGCGAATGACGTTGAATGCCAGGCAGTCATGCCCGGTGAACGCTGACACCGTCCGTGCAGACTTCCATCCGCTGTTCCCCATCCGTTGTTCTCCATCCGCTGTTCCCCATCCGTCGTTCTCCATCCGCTGTTCCCCATC
>JAJTXO010000752.1 GCA_021463315.1 Caldilineales bacterium
TCGACCATCTGCGCCGGTCTCAGCATCCTCTGGCCTCTCCAGCCATCCGATATCTCTGATGTCCCCACTCTGTGACGATCACGCCCCGCGGCTTGGGCCAATCGCGTTCCTCGGCTATAATCCACAATCACCCATGACCATCGCTACTCGCCGCCAAATGGCCCGCTCAGCCGGGCTCGTCTCCGTTCTTTTCGCTGCCAGCCGGCTGCTGGGCCTGCTGCGCGAGGTGGTGATTGCTGCCCGCTTCGGCGCCGGCGCAGAGCTGGATGCCTACCTGGCCGCCTTCCGCGTGCCAGATATGATCTTCTTCCTGGTGGCGGGCGGCGCGCTGGCTTCGGCCTTCATCCCAACCTTCACCGCCTGCCTGGCGCGGGAGGATGACCCGCGACGGGCGGCCGCCTGGCGCTTGGCCAGCTCGGTGGCCAACCTGATGCTGCTGGCCAGCACCGCTTTGGCCATCGTCGCCGCGCTGCTGGCCCGGCCGCTGGTGGCCACATTGATCGCGCCCGGCTTCGGCCCGGAGCAGCAGGCCCTAACCGCTCAGTTGATGACGCTGATGCTGCTGGCGCCGATCATCTTCGGCCTCAGCGGCATCGTCATGGGCATTCTCAACAGCTTTCAGCACTTCTTGGCGCCGGCCCTGGCGCCAGTGCTCTACAATCTGTTGATCCTGCTCAGCGCCTGGTTCCTGGCGCCTCAGATGGGCGTCTATGGCCTGGCCATCGGCGTGGTGGCCGGCGCGCTGGCCCACCTGCTGGTGCAACTGCCCGCGCTGCTGCGCCGCCGGCCATTGTACAGCTTCATCCTGGGTTTGGACAACCCCGACGTGCGCGAGGTGGGGCGCCTGATGGGGCCGCGCGTGCTGGGCCTGGCCGCGGTGCAGATCAATTTCCTGGTCAGCGCCAACCTGGCCTCGCGGCTGGGCGCGGGCAGCATCTCGGCGCTGAACTACGCCTGGCTGCTGATGCTGCTGCCACAGGGAATCATCGCCCAGGGCATCGCCACGGCCATCTTCCCCACGCTGTCGGCCCAGGCCGCGCGGGGCCAGACCGCCGCGCTGCGCAGCACTCTGAACGCCGCGCTGCGGGCTGTGCTCTGGCTGACGATGCCGGCCGCGGTGGGGCTTCTCCTGCTGCGCACACCGGTGATCCAGCTCTTCTTGCAGCGCGGCCAGT
Source organism: Caldilineales bacterium (assembly GCA_021463315.1). Classification (GTDB taxonomy): domain Bacteria; phylum Chloroflexota; class Anaerolineae; order JAAEKA01; family JAAEKA01; genus JAAEKA01. The sequence goes on from JAJTXO010000752.1 coordinate 1,176, forward strand.
TCACCGCCGACTCCACCGCCATGACCGCCTATGCGCTGGCCTTTTTCACCTTCGGCCTGGTGGCCCACAGCCTGTTGGAGGTGATCACACGCGCCTTCTACGCGCTGCACGACACCTGGACACCGGTCAAGATCGGCATCGGCGCGATGGTGTTGAACCTGGTGCTGAGCCTGCTCCTGCTGCGGCCGCTCTCCTTCGGTGGCCTGGCACTGGCCAACACCATCGCCACCACGGCTGAGACGCTGGTACTGCTCTGGTTGATCCGGCCGCAGCTCGCTGGCCTGGGAGGACGACGTCTGCTGGCCAGCCTGGGGCGCGCGCTGCCCGGCACGTTGGCCATGGCCGGCGCGCTGCTGCTCTTCCTGAACCTGGCTGCAAACTGGCCCTCCTGGCTGGTCGTTGGCGGCGGCATCCTGCTGGGCGGCGCGGTCTATGCCGCCTTCGCCCTGCTGCTGGGGCGCAACGATCTGCAGCCGCTGTTGCGCCGCTAGGCGCGTCCCCCATCGGGTCTTCTACTCCGCCTGCACCACAAAACGCCAGGGAACCGCGCGCGCCTGGGCATCGCCGCCCACGTTGATGCGCGGCGTGGCGCGCACCAACGCTTCAGGCGCCGGCGCGCCCGCCTCCAGCCAGAGAGCCTCGCCCGCGATCAGGTCGTAGCCATCCAGCCGGCGATCGATGGCCAGCGCCTGGCACAGCTTGGCCGGCCCATCGGTCAGACTGCGCAGCGGCCGACCGGGCCGGCGACTCTCCATCAGCGCCAGGCCCTCCAGCGGCTGGATAGCCCGGATCAGCACCGCAGCCGGGAAGCCCTCCTCCTCTGTCACCACGTTCAGACAGTGATGCATGCCGTAGATCAGATAGACATAGGTCAGGCCGCCGGAGCCATACATGGCGCGGTTGCGGGGCGTGAGGCCGCGCGCGGCATGGCTGGCCAGATCATCCTCGCCGATATAGGCCTCCACCTCGCTGATCCGCCCAGCCAGCCGCTGGCCATCGAGCATACGCACCAGCGTTCGCCCCAGCAGGTCGCGCGCCACCGTCAGCGTGGGCCGCAGGAAGAAGCCGCGTCGGAGCCGCTCGTGGCCGCTGCTGACCGTCGCGCCATCGAAGTCAAGGGGCATAGAAACTGCGTCGGCCAGCCGGCGGATCGGCTCGCCCAGTCGCACCGTGATCTGCATCGCCAGCTCCTGAGAGGAAACAGAGGAAACAGAGGCTGAACCCTCTGGCTGAAAGCACGAAGCGGCCTCAGCCGCTGGGTCCTAGGCCCTGA
>JAJTXO010000753.1 GCA_021463315.1 Caldilineales bacterium
GCAGGGTCAGCGTGTAGAGGCCGTTGGCCGCGCTGATGGGCGTGGCGTTGCCGCGCTCGTCCACCAGCAGCGCATCGGGCGCGATGGCGGCTACACGAATCTGGCGCGTCGCCGCGCCATCGGCCCACAGCACGGTGGTGGTTGCGTCGCCCCGCTCGAAGGTCACGGCGCTCACGTCGCCTTGCCGCTCCAGCCGCGCCGCGCTGAAGCCAGCCAGATGGGTCGTGATGGTCCGAAAGGCGTCGAAGGCGGGCCGCGGCGAGTCGTCGGCGCGCAGCAGACCGAACGGCTCGATGGATTCGGGGTGATCGGCCGAGTTGCGCAGCTTGTAGACCTGCACCCGGCTGGCGCCGCCGGCGAAGGCCAGGCTGAACTGCTGCACGATGAACGCGGCCTGCTGGTCCAGCGAGACGACAAAGCGCGGCGTGCTCCACGGCGGCTCCTGCGGATCGTCCGAGGGGGGCGCGTTGGTCTCGTTGATCCAGATCTGCTTGCCGGCCATGCCGTAGCGCGCCAGGGACTGGCGCGTCTCAGCCAGCACGTCCACCGTCTGCCAGGGGGTGAAGTAGAGGTGATAGACCACGCCGTCGCAGAAATAGCCGTTGGCCGGCGCGTCGGGATCGGCCGCGATCGCCTCCAGCAGGCGATCCAGATAGCGCCGCCGGCCATGCTCCCAGTCCCAATAGTAGGTCATGCCGGCCACGTAGACCTGCATGGTCGGATCGACCCCCTTGATCGCGCCGTAGGCGGTCTTGAGCAGCAGGGCGTAGTCCGCCACCGTGCCGTCCCAGGTGCGGCCGGGGTGCCCCTCCAGCCACACATCCGGCTCGTTCCAAATCACCCAGGTGTGGATGCGGCCGGCGTAGTGCTGGGCCATGCGGCGGGTGAATGCCTCCCAGGCGGCCATATCGGGCACGGCGCGACTGCCCGGCGTCTGGCCGGGCGCGGCCGCCCAGTCGGGTGTGCCGATCAGCAGCCCCACCACCTCGCGGCCGGCCGCCAGCTCGCCGGCGATCAGCGGGTCGGGCACGTTGGCCGGCTTCCAGTCCATCGGCCCGCCCGACTGGATCACGTCCCAGCGCAGGATGATGCGGGTGTAGCCCGCGCCGGCCTCGCTGGCCGCGGCCGGGTTGACGAAGGTTTCCACGATGCCGAAGCGGGGATCAGGCGGGACGTTGGCCGCGCCGGCTGGCCGGCCAGCCGCCCCACTGCTTAACAGCAGGGCGATGGCTGCTAGGCGCGTGGCTAAAAACAATACAACTCGCATGCCAATCACCGGGCTGGCTCGGTCAGGAGACCGGCCAGAGCGCGTGGGGTATCGGCTGGCTCGGTCAGGAGACCGGCCAGAGCGCGTGGGACATCGGCTGGCTCGGTCAGGAGACCGGCCAGAGCTAAGATCCGGTTCCCCAATTAACCATTGACCATTGACCATTAACCATTGTCTACGGCTCCTCCCCCAACAGCAGCAGCCCATCCCGCGCTAGTCCGTTGTTGGGATTGATCGCCAGCGCCCGGCGATATGCGGCGATGGCCTCCTCTGGCCGGCCCGCCTCGGCCAGCGCATCGCCCAACTGTACGAACAGCAGCGCGTTGTTGGGGGCGACTGTCACCGCCTGCTGCCAGGCGTTGATCGCCTGCTCCATCTGGCCGGCGCCCTGATAGGCCATAGCCAGCAGCTCGAACGGCCGCGCCACATCGGCCCGGCGGCTGGCGGCCGTGCTCAGTGTCTCGATGGCCCGGTCATAGTCGCCCAGATCGATGTAGATGCGTCCCAGCTCCACCAGCGGCCAGAAGGCGCGCGGCGAGCGTTGGGCCGCTTCCTCCAGAAAGCTGATCGCCTCCTCCAGCCGGCCCAGCCGGCTCAGCGTGGTGCCCAGCAACAGCACCGCGTCGCCATGGTCGGGCTGCAGGGCCACGGCCTCCGCCAGCGCGCTGGCGGCCTCCTCCATGCGTCCCTCGATGAAGGCCACACGGCCGGCCGCGAAGCGCTCGAAGAAGGGCTCCAGACCGCCCGCTGCCAGCGCGGCCCGATACATCTCCAGCGATTTGGCCCGGTCGGGTCCCCAGTAGAAGCCGCCCAAGGCATGATAGGCGTTGGCGTAGCTGGGATCGATCTCGATGGCCTTCAGCAGCAGCGCCTCGGCCTGATCGCGCTGGTTCTGGCTGGCCAGCCGCACCCCCGCCCGATAGAGCTGCAGGCTCAGGGCCCGCTCGGCATGCGATGGCTGCCACAGGGCGCGCGCGGCCTCCGGCTGGCCCTGCGCCTCCAGGACATTGCCCAAGGCCAGCCGCGCGAAGAGATCATCCTGCGCCGCGGCCCCCAGCGCCTCTTCGGCCGCCGCGGCCTGGCCCAGGCTGCCCAGCGCGATCCCTTCCAGCCGCTGGCCGCCGGGCACGCCGGCCAGGGCTGCGGCCGCCACGCGCAGGCCGCGATCGATCTCGAC
>JAJTXO010000754.1 GCA_021463315.1 Caldilineales bacterium
GCGAGTAAGCCAGTCTGGCCTGAGCCGGCGACTTCCGAAGTCTCAGGCTGAGAGAAAGGAGTCCTGTATGATGCAGTTTCGACCCTTCAGCGCCACGGTGCGGCCGGCCGGCAGCGCCGCGATCATCGACCTGCACGGCGAGATCAACGTCGCGGCCGAGGCGGCCCTCCACACGGCCTACGCCGACGCGATTCAGAGCCAGCCGGGCCGGTTGCTGCTCAACTTCGGCGATGTGGACTACATGAACAGCACCGGGATCGCGCTGATCGTCGGTCTGCTGGCCCAGGCGCGCAAGGCCCATCTGCCGCTGGTGACCTACGGCTTGAGCGCCCACTACCAGGAGATTTTCAAGATCACCCGCCTGGCCGATTTCATGGGCATGGTGGGCGACGAGGCAGCCGCTCTGGCGGGGTGAACGGTGATCGGTGATCGGTGAACGGTAATCCGACCGGAAACGGTAATCGGTGAGCGGTACGTGGTGAGCGACGCGTGTGGGTGCTGTCATGCTGAGCGGGTCGAACGGCCAACGTGCTAAGCGCACAGCCTGACTCTGGCACCCAAAGATCTAGACCGCGCCCGACTCTAGCGAAGCATCTCCTTGTACACGAGCAGTCAAGATGCTTCGGCGGACCAAGATGCTTCGGCGGACCAAGATGCTTCGGCGGACCAAGATGCTTCGGCGGACCAAGATGCTTCGGCGGACCTCAGCATGACAGGCGCAGGGTCGGGATGCTTCGTCGGCCCTCAGTATGACGAATTCATTCAGGAGTTTAGACCATGTCCAAGGCAAATATCACTACCAACGTGCGACGGGTGAACGGTGTAAGCATCATCGACATCGGCGGCGAGGTCAACGCCTACGCTGAGGACGCCCTGGCCGCGGCCTACGCCGAGGCCAGCCAGAACGGCGTCAAGGCCATCGTGCTCAACTTCGCCGGTCTGGAGTACATGAACAGCTCCGGCATCGGTCTGTTGGTGACGCTGCTGATCCGCGCCCAGCGGGCCAAGCAGAAGCTGCTGGCGTGCGGGCTGAACGCGCACTACCAGCAGATCTTCGCCCTGACCCGACTGAACGAGGCGATTGGCATCTACGGCAGCGAGGCTGAGGCCGTGGCGGCGGTGTGAGCCGTAATGCGTAATGCGTAACTCGTAACCCGGAAACCGGAAGTCGCAGTGTATGCGGAGGTTGTTGTGATGACTGAACAGATGACTGAACAGGTTGCTGATGAAGCGACGAGCGCGCCGGCTTCGCAGGGCCCGCGCGATGCGGCCAACTGGGCGCAGCCGGTGGCGAAGCTGGCCGTGGAGGGGGAGCGGGCTGGCGCGCTGAACCTGAACGTGGACGGCCGCGGGCTGACCGGGCCGCTGCAAGGCTTTGGCGCGCTGTGGCAGAAGACCTATCGCTTGCCGCTGGCTGGGGCGGATGTGACCCCGCCCGAGGTGATGGCCTGGTGGAAGGCGCACCTGCCCGAGCTGATGCCCGACGACAGCCGCTTCTACCCCTCCATGACCGGCGTCCAGCCGGGCGAGGTGGTGCTGATCAACGCCACGCTGCCGGCCATGTTCGGCGCGCCCCCCATGCCGGTCTCCACAGGTGTGCTGATCCTCTATGCCGACGACGAGAGCTTTTCGGTGATGACCCCCGACGGCCACCCCGAATCGGGCTTCAACACCTTCAGCGCGCTGGAGGAGGAGGGCGTCACCGTCTGCCAGATCCAGTCGCTGGCCCGCGCCAACGATCCGGTCTACGAGTTCGGCTTTCGCTACATGGGCGGCGGCGCGCAGCAGGAGCAGATCTGGCGGCATCTGCTGGGCCAGATCGCCCAGCACTTCGGCGTGGAGCCGGCCATCGAGGTGCGCAAGACCTGCGTCGACAGCCGCGTGCAGTGGTCGAAAGCCAGGAACGTGTGGCACAATGCCGTCATCCGCACCACCCTGACTGCGCCGATGCGCTGGACGAAAAGGGCGCTGGGACGCAGTTCATAGCCCAGGATCCAGGAAGGTCAACCTGGCGGAATAAAGTCATCCAGGAACTTCACCCAGGACAATGCACCCTGCAGCGCATTGATCAATCTGCGATCAGCGGTCCATAGTTCGCAGCCCAGTTCCTCCGCCAAGGCCAGGTAGTGTGCGTCATAGGCTGTCGGACGGTTGTACTGCTCGGCAAGCTCCCATGCACGTCTATTCAGGTGATCGGGATGGACGAATGTTATCTCTTGGGCGCTAAACGCCTCAAACGCTATCTGTCCCGCCTCGGCGCTGATCGTCCGGCGATAGACGTGGTTGCGTATGACCGACGTGACTTCGAAGGCCAAATGGCATGGCGCAGTCGGCTTGATTTCCTGCTCAGCCCAGGTCGTCCACAGCGCGTGAGCTTTATAGCTATCGGCCTCGAAGAGGAGCAATTTGAGCACGACGCTGGCATCAACGCATATCTGCGAGA
>JAJTXO010000755.1 GCA_021463315.1 Caldilineales bacterium
CCCGCTCGGGCCGGTCTCCGACCGAGCCCCGCCCCCGCCCGGGCCGGTCTCCGACCGAGCCCCGCCTCCGCTCGGGCCGGTCTCTGACCGAGCCCCGCCCCCGCTCGGGCCGGTCTCCGACCGAGCCCCGCCGAGCGGGCGCCGGGCCATGGGGGTATGGACTGCGATCTCAGCAAACATGGCCCTCTAGCCCCCCCAGCGCAGCGTTCCCGCCAGCGCCAGCAGGCCCAGAATCACCGTGACAGCCAGCAGCGTGGGCAGGCGGCGGCCGAGGGTGGTGCTGTCTTCCAGGGTGAGCGCGCCATCGGGCGAGGGTTGGAAGACCGAGGGCGCCTGGTACTTAGGGGCCAGAACCCAGCCCAACAGCATGCCGAAGATCAGCCCGCCCAGATGCGCCAGGTTGTTGATGCCGGGGATGGTGAAGCCCAGGAAGAGGTTGACGCCGGCCAGCATCAGCAGGCTGCGCAGTTGAGCCTGGCCGCGCGCGCCGAAGGTCTTGCGGTGCAGGTAGAAATAGGAGATGGACGCGCCGAAGAGGCCGAAGATCGCTCCGCTGGCGCCGGCCGAGATGTTGGCCCCGCCCAGCACAAAGGAGGCGAGGCTGCCGCCCAGGCCAGCGAGAAAATAGATCACCAAAAAGCGGGCCGAGCCGTAGAGTCGCTCCACATCCTGACCGACCACATAGAGGGCGTAGCTGTTGAAGAGCAGGTGGATCAGCCCGATGTGCAGAAACATGCTGGTCAGCAGCCGGTGATAGTCGCCGGCCGCGATCAACTGGTTCTGCATGGCGCCAAAAAACAACAGCACCCGGGTATCCTGGCTGCCGTTCAGTCCCAAGCCGTTGACCGCGCCGAACAGGGTCATGGCCAGAAACACCGCCACGTTGACGCCCAACAGAATATAAGTCCAGCGCGGCTTGGCCATAGGAATGCGATATCCAACCATCCCGCCGTCCGACGCCGAATACGCTGCTGCCATACCAGATACTCCTTGTCTACTTGTCCACTTCCGCCTTGTCTACTTCCGCCTTGTCTACTCGCCTACTTCCGCCTTGCCCACTTCCGCCCTCCCTTCCCTCACAGTTCCACCATCTCCCAGTCCACCCGGCAGCGCTCGGCGGTCATAATGGCCAGCACCTGCTGCACCGCGACGTCCAACTGGTTGTCGCGGTTCACTACCACATAGTCGAACTCGGCGATCCGGCCCAGCTCCTCGCGCGCGGTGGCGATGCGCATGGCCAGCCGGCCGGCGTCCTCGGTCTGCCGGCCGCGCAGCCGGGCTATCATCTCCTCCTCCGACGAGGCGATCAGGAAGATGGCTACGGCCCGCGGCGCCAGGCTGCGAATGGTGGCCGCGCCCTGCACGTCGACGCGCAACACCACATCCATGCCGCTTTTCAGCCCCTTGCGCACCTCCGACTTGGGGATGCCCTTGTAGTCGCCATAGACCACGGCATGTTCCAGCAGCTCTTTCTGTTCGATCATCGCCGCGAAGCGCTCGATGCTGACGAAATGATAGTCCTGGCCGTCGATCTCGCCCGGCCGCTGGGCGCGCGTAGCCGCGGTCACTACCTGGTGAAAGGGCACACCCAGCTTGTGCATCTCGGCCATGACTGCATCCTTGCCCACGCCCGAAGGGCCAGACAGGATGACCAGCAGCGGCCGCAGGGCATGGATGGTCTCGTAAGGGTCTGTGTTCACATCGATTTCTGGCATGAAACGCTCTTTCTGGCGGTGACTTTCTTGGCGCTGCCAATGCAGGTTGGTATAATTGGGACTGGTGAAGTGGTAGATTGGTAGATTGGTGATTGGTAGATTGGTAGATTGGTAGATTGGTGATAGGTAGATTGGTAGATTGGTAAGGTGGTAGGGCGGTCTACCAGCCTACCAGCCTACCAGCCTACCAGCCTACCAGCCTACCAGCCTACCAGCCTACCAATCACCAACCTACCAATCTACCAATCTACCAATTTCCAGTTTACCCGATTCTTTCTCTAACCCCAAAAGGATGGAGCCGTGCCGATCTATGAGTATCGTTGCGCTGGCTGTCGCCGGCGCGTGAACATTTGGTGGAAGACATTTGGCGAGGCGGCCGATGGCCAGCCGGTCTGCCCGCGCTGTGGAGGGACGGAGCTGAGCCGGCTGATCTCGCGCGTGGCAGTGCTGCGCAGCGAGGAGAGCCGTTTGGACGACATGGCTGACCCCACAGCCATGGGCGATCTGGACGAGAACGACCCCCGCTCCATTGGCCGTTGGATGCGCCGCATGAGTGCTGAGATGGGCGAAGATCTGGGGGATGAGATGACCGAAATGGTGGATCGGCTGGAGGCCGGCGAGAGCCCGGAGTCCATCGAGGAGTCGATGCCAGATCTCGGCGGCGCTGACGGCGCGTTTTAGCGCGTTCCAGCTACCCTCTCAATAGAGGGGGAAGACTTCCGAAG
>JAJTXO010000756.1 GCA_021463315.1 Caldilineales bacterium
CAGGTGCAGGATCACCTCGGTGTCGGTGTGGGTGCTGAAACGGTGGCCGCGCGCCTCCAGCTCAGCCCGCAGCTCGACGTAGTTGAAGATCTCGCCGTTGAAGACGATCCACAGCGCGCCGGCCGCGTGGGGACAGCCGGCGTTGCCGATGGGTTGGCTGCCGCCGCTCAGGTCGATGATGCTCAGCCGCGCGCTGCCCAGCGCGGCCACGCGGTCACGGTAGAGGCCGAACTCGTCCGGCCCGCGGTGGCGGATCGCGCCCAACATGCGGGTGAGCGCCGCCAGCTCGACCGGCGGTCGCTCAGGTGCGTTGTTCAAATTGACTGCGCCAACGATTCCACACATAGTCTCACAATCTCGTCGTCAACCGTTTTCATACCTGGCGCTGTTGGGAAGCTCACAGCAGATCTGTTTTCTTGATCTTGCCCGAGCTGGTCTTGGGCAGCTCGGGGCGGAACTCCACGGCTTTGGGCAGCATGTAGTCCTCCAGGTTGGCGCGGCAGTGGGCCAGCACCTGGGCCTCGCTCAGTTCGACGCCGTTCAGCACCACAAAGGCCTTGATCGCCTGGCCCAGGATCGGGTCGGGCACGCCCACCACGGCCGCCTCCACCACGCCCGGCAGGCTGTAGAGCACGTTCTCGACCTCCTTGGGCGCCACCTTTTCGCCGCGGCTCTTGATGATGTCGTCCTTGCGGGCCACGAAATAGAGAAAGCCCTCGTCGTCCATGCGAAACAGGTCGCCGGAGTAGCAAACCAGCTCGCCAGGCAATGGGCCGGGACGGTAGCGCTGGGCCGTGGCCTCGGGCGCGTTCCAGTAGCCGCGCATCACGTGGCGGCCGCGGATCACCAGCTCGCCGGTGGAGCCGCGGCCCAGACGATTGCCCGCCTCGTCCTCCAGCCAGACCTCGGTGCCGGGGATGGCGATGCCCACGGAGTCGGGCCGGCGGTCGAGTTGCTCCGGCGGCAGGTAAAGGGTGCGCTTGGTCTCGGTCAGGCCGTACATCGAGTAAAGCGTGGCCTGGGGGAACTTGTCCCGCAGCGCCAGGATGTGGCTGGGCGGCAGGGCCGCGGCCGTGTTGGTGATGTAGCGCAGACTGGACAGGTCATAGGGGCTGAGATCCATCTGCACCAGCACGGCGAAAATGGTCGGCACGCCCGGCAGGCCGGTGACCCGTTCCTGCTCGATGCGCTTCAGCGTCGCAGCCGGGTAGGCGAAGCATCTCTCCAGCACCAGCGTGCCGCCGAATTTGAAGGTCATCAACAATTGGTACAGCCCATAGTCGAAGGAGAGCGGCAGCAGGCCGATGACCACGTCCTGCTCGACGTTGCCCACATACTCGACGATGGAACCGGCCGCGAAGACCACGTTGCTGTGGTCAGACATGACGCCCTTGGGGTCGCCAGTGCTGCCTGAGGTGTAGATCAGGCAGGCCAGGTCGCGGTCAATGCCCACGCGCGCCGGCCGGCCAGCCGGCGCCGTCGGGTCCTGCTGGATCTGCTCGTAGCTGAGCGAGCGGTCATCTTGCGGGAAAGATGGCAACTCTGCCGGCGCCGCGCCCGTCAACACCACGGTGTGCAGCGACGGAACTGCCGCCGCCAGCCGCGCGGCCATGGCCTGATGGCGGCCGGCGGTGATCAAGGCGCTGGCCTGGCAGTTGGCCAGGATGTAGGCCAGCTTCGGCTCTTTGGTGGTGTGGTTGACCACCGCGAAGACGCCGCCGGCCTTGAGCACGGCGAAGATGCCGACCACAGCCTCAACGCAGTTGGGCAGGAAAATGGCCACCCGGTCGCCGCGCTGCACGCCGTGGGCGCGCAGCGCGTGGGCCAGACGGTTGGCCATGGCGTCGACCTGGCCGTAGGTCAACCGTTGGCCATCGCACACCAGGCAGAGCTTGCCGGGCAGGCGCTGGGCGCTGTGTTCGAGAAAGTCCTGAACGAGCATGGTCAAGCCTCAGAGGTGGCAGCTTTCGGAAAACGATGAACGATGAACGATGAACGATGGACGCCCTGCTCCGCTATGCCGGCGTCGGTGCTCGGCTCTGCACGTAGGCCGCCAACCGGCTGACCGAGTCGAAGTTGTCGGGCACGATGTCCTGATCGTCCACGCTGATGCCGAAGCGGTCCTCGACGAAAGTCACCAGCTCCAGCACATTCATCGAGTCGACGATGCCCTCGTCCAGGAAAGACGCGTCGTCGGCATAGGGATAGGAATTGCCGCTGAACAGGATGTTCTGGGCAATGTAGGTGCGAATCAGGCTTGCAGGGTTGTGCATCTGCTTCTCCATAGGAATGGAATCAGGCTCCAGGACAGGTCTTAGCAACTGTCTGCAATCAACTTGGTGGCTTGGCTCGGTCAGAGACCGGCCAAAGCGCGAAGTCAATACATTGGGGAAGACTTCCGAAGTCTTATGGACTGTGAGCCCGTTTTGAACAAA
>JAJTXO010000757.1 GCA_021463315.1 Caldilineales bacterium
CGCGCCGGCCACCTCCGAAGTCTTTACGCACGCAACGAAAGGCAAATCCAGTGACCATTCTTACCCCCAAAGGTTATTCACCCGCTCGTCAGCCTCGCAGTGAGGAGCCGCAGCCCCCAGCCCAGCCCGCGCCGCAGCCCGCGCCGCAGGCCGCCCCTGAACCGCCCGACGCGGCGCAGCGGCCGCAGATCACCCTGACCTTCCCGCCGCAGTCGGTGGGCATCAACTGCCCCAACTGCGGCACCCCCTATCCAGCCCAGGTGTTCAGCGTCGTGGACGTCGGCCAGGATCCGGTGCTCAAATCGCTGCTGCTTTCGGGCCAGCTCAACGTGGCCGTTTGCCCGCGCTGTGGCGCAGGTGGGCCGCTGACCACTCCCATGCTCTACCACGACCCAGAGCACAGCTTTCTGGGGGTCTTCGTGCCGCAGCAGATCCCGGTCAACGAGCAGCAAAAGGTGATCGGCGACCTGAGCAAGCGCCTGATGAACGGCCTGCCCCAGGAAGCCCGCCGCGGCTATATGCTTACCCCCAAGCAGTTCCTCTCCTACCAGAGCCTGCTGGAGGCTGTGCTGGAGTTTGAGGGGGTGACGCGCGAGATGCTGGACAAGCAGCGTCGCCAGATTCATCTCATCGAGCAGGCAGCCATGGCGCTGCAAGATCCTGCGGGCTTGCGCTCGCTGGCGCGCGAGCAGGACGCGGAGATGGACGATGAATTCTTCTCGCTGCTCAGCATGTTGATCGACTCCAGCGCCAACGGCGGCGATGTGGAAGGCGCGCGCCAGTTGGTGGAGCTGCGCGAGCAGTTGATCGAGCTGACCACCTGGGGGCAGGGCGTCCAGCGCCAGCGCGCGGCCGTGGCCCAACTGCGCCCCGACACCTCGCCGGCCGAGCTGGTAGACCTGGTGAGCGCGGCCCAGGAGGAGCGCATCGTGGATGCGCTGGTGATGGCTGGCCGGCCGCTGGTCAACTACGCCTTTTTCCAAGAGCTCACCAGCCGCATCGATGCTGCCCAGCAGCGCGGCGACGGCGCCAGCGCGACGCGCCTGACTGAGCTGCGCCAGCATATCCTGCAGTTCAGCCAGCGGTTGGACGAGGTCCAGCGCGCCACCATGCAGCAGTACAGCACGCTGCTGGGTGAGATCCTGGCCGCCAACGATGTGGAGCAGGCGTTGGCCGAAAACGCCGCGCACATCGATCAAAACTTCCTGAGCGTTCTGGCGGCCAATCTGCAGGAGGCTGAAAAGCGCGGCGCCACGGCAGCCGTGCGGCGACTGCAAGAGGTGTGGGACGCTGCCGTGGCCATGATCAACCAGGGGACGCCGCCTGAGGTGCGCCTGATCAATGAGCTGCTCTTGGCCGAGTATCCCGGCGAGACGCGCAAGCTGTTGGCGGAGAGCCGCGCGCTGGTCACTGCCGACTTCATCGCGGCTTTGGGCGAGCTGGCCGAGCAGATGGAGACCGAGGGCGAAGCTGACATCGCCAGCCGGCTGCGTCAGATCCGCTCGCAGGCTCAGTTGATGCGCTAACCGCCATGAACGCCGAAATCGTCACCACCGGCACCGAGATCTTGCTGGGTGAGATCGTGGACACCAACGCGGCCTGGCTGGCGCGCCGTCTGCGCGAGCTGGGCATCAATCTCTTCTACAAGGCCACGGTGGGCGACAACCTGGAGCGCATCACCGCGGTGCTGCGCCAGGGGCTGGAGCGTTCCGACCTGGTGCTGGTGACTGGCGGGCTGGGCCCCACCGTGGACGATGTGACCCGCGACGCGGCCGCGCTGGCCACCGACCGTGAGCTGCAGATGGATGCCGCCTGCCTGGCGCAGATCGAGGCCATCTTTGCCCGCTGGGGCCGCCGTTTGCACGACAACAACCAGCGCCAAGCGCTGCTGCCGCTGGGCGCCACGCCGATCTTCAACCCGGTCGGCACGGCGCCCGGCTTCATCGTCGAGACGCCGCGCCAGGGCCGCGGCCCAGCCCTGCTGATCTGCCTGCCCGGCGTGCCGCGCGAGATGATGCACCTGATGCAGGAGACGGTCGAGCCTTTCCTGGTCGAGCGTCTGGGCCCTGACCGCGTGACCATCCGCAGCCGCACCCTGCGCACGGTGGGCATCGGCGAGAGCGTCATCGATAGCCGCGTCGCCGACCTGATGGCGCGCAGCAACCCCACCGTCGGCCTGGCCGCGCATCTGGGACAGGTGGATGTGCGCATCACCGCGCGCGCAGCCAGCGCCGCGCGCGCCGACCAGATGCTGGACGAGGTCGCGACCGACCTGCGGGCTCGGCTGGGCGACTTCATCTATGCCGAGGGGGATGTGACGCTGGAGGCGGTCGTGGCGGCTGGCCTGGCCGCGGCCGGCCACACCCTGGCCATCCTGGAAACCAACACCGGCGGCGAGGTGGCGGGCCGGCTGCGCAGCGCGCCCGGCGGCG
>JAJTXO010000758.1 GCA_021463315.1 Caldilineales bacterium
GGCGGTCGCTACTCCTACACGGCGTTCATCCTCTCGGTGCTCTCCCCGGAGACGCTGCTCGAGTACTGGGACTACCAGGCCCGCGCCACCTACGATCTCACCCACGACGATCGGGTCGGCGTGTTCGCGTTCGGCTCCTACGATTTCTTGGGCCAGAAGACCCAGGGCGAGCCCCTCACGCTGTTCGCCACCGAGTTTCACCGCGTGGATCTGCGCTACGACCGCCAGCTCCCCCGGGGCAGGATGCGCACGGCTTTCACGTTCGGAGTCGATCGCTCGCTGGTGCAGCAGGATCGCTCGGTGGTCAGCCGGCTCTACGGCGGCCGCAACGAGGTGGAGCAGACCGCCGCCTATCTGCGCCAGCATCTGCCCTTCGAGGCCACGGTCTTCGTCCACTACTCCAACCTGGACCCGGCCGAGCGGCGCGCGGTGGAGGATGGCTTTGCCCAGGCCAGCGTCGCCATCTGCGTGGCCAGCTCGACGCTGGAGCTGGGCATCGACATCGGCAGCATCGACGACGTGGCGCTGGTTGGCCCGCCTCCCACGCTGACCTCCTTCCTGCAGCGCATCGGCCGCGGCGGCCGGCGCACCGGCATCACCCGCGTGCTCTGCCTGCCCCGCTCCGCCCTGGAAGAGGCCCGCTTCGCCGCCCTCCTGGCCCTCGCCCAGTCCGCATCCCAGCCCCCCCAGCTCCCACCTTCCCCTCCCCCCTTCCGCCCCTCCGTCCTCGTCCAACAGTGTTTCAGCCTGCTCAAGCAGAGCCCCAGCGGCGCGGTCCGTCTGGCCGATCTGCGCCGCGTGGCGCCCTCTGAGGTGGAGAACGACGCGCTGCGCCAGATTCTGGATCATCTGACCGCGCTGGAGTTCCTGCGCCGCGGCGGGCTGGGGGAATGGCGGCCAGCGCAGCGGCTGCACGACCTGGCTGACCGGCACGAGATCTACAGCAACATCGGCGCGGATCCGCTGGCCTTGCAGGTGGTGGACGCCTTCAGCGGTCGCGTCATGGCCCAGACCGGGCAGATGCGCAGCCAGGGCGAGACCTTCCTGCTGGGCGGCCGGCTGCTGGAGGTGATATGGCGCGATCGCTACCGGCTGGGGGTGCGGCCTGTGGCCGGCCAGCCGGCCGAGGAGGTGCTGCGCTTCGTCACGGCGCCCCTGGCCGTGCCGCTGGAGGTGAGCCAGGCGGTGGCCGCGCGGGTGGGGCTGGCGCCGGGCCAGGTGGCGCTGATTCACGACGAACGCGGCGCGCTGCTCTACCATTTCTGGGGCGATCTCTACGGCGCGCTGTTGGCAGAGATGCTGCAGGCCGGGCTGGCCGAGGAGGACGGCGTCGTGGCGCGGCTCAACGAGCACTGCCTGCGCCTGCCGGCCGCGCTGGTCCACCTACCCCCCTGGGACGACGGGCTGGCTCACAGCGCCGCGCGCCGGCTGATGCCGGAGCTCCTGCCCTATCTGGAGCTGGGACGTTTCCATGCGCTGCTGCCCCCGGACCTGGCCTACCATGCTGCGCTGGCGCAGCTTGACCTGCCGCGACTGGAAGCGCTGTACCAGGCAGCGACGCTGGTCAGCCCGCCGGCCGGCCTGCGGCTGCTGGCCCTCCTTTGGTAGCCGGTCTTACGATCCAGGCGCAAACCAGGCGATTTGAACGTTAAACGACTGTAGATCCATTGACAAAGGAGACGATCATGATGAAGACCAAAACAACGCTTGTGTTGGCGTTGCTCCTGACGCTGGCGGCGCTGGCGGCCTGCGGCGGCGGGGGTGACAGCGGCAAGTCCCTCTGGCCCGACGTGCCCGTTCCGCCGGACGCCAAGCAATCCAACATCCGCCTGCCGTTGCCGATGCGGCTGTTGATTCAGACTGCAGTGCGCGCCTCGGCCGGCAACGAAGGGGTCGATGTGGACACCTTCGACTTCGTCGGCTACACCACCAGCCAGACCCCCCAACAGGTGGCCGAGTTCTTCTCCGCAGAGCGCATGAGCGCGGCCGGCTGGAATTCATCTGAGGGCATGGACTGCAGCGCGACCGTCAGCAGCCAGGGAGGGGTCGGCGGCGGCTTCTGCATGTTCGCCAAGGAGGGCGGTCAGGAACAAAGCCTGCTGTTGATTGCCACAGCCAGGGACGACAACGACCGCAACACCAATATCTACTTCGTGCGCTTCGACGGCCAGCTCTCGGGCCAATAGTCAGATTCAGTGCGTCACGATCTTGGTCTCACGCCAAGGCGCCAAGGCCGCAAAGGCCGGATCTCAGCTCAAGACGCCGGAAATCGCCGCAGCAATGCGGCGACTTCCGGCGTCTTTCAGTTGCACTGATTGTGTCATCTCTAAAAACCGGGGTCGAGACTTCCGAAGTCTGCGCAGGTTTGTTCAAAACGGGCTCACAGTCCATAAGACTTCGGAAGTCTTCCCCCTCTATTGAGATGAT
>JAJTXO010000759.1 GCA_021463315.1 Caldilineales bacterium
AGCTGGCCCCCGGCGTGGCCGCGGCCACGCCCACAGGGAGCTCGACCAGCGTCGAGCCGCCGGCCGGGACGCCGGGCAGCGCCAGACCGCCGGCGAGCAGATCGCGGCCATCCTCGCTCAGTTGCCAGGCCAGGCGCAGATGATCCAGGGCCAGGAAGTCGTAGCGGTTGTGGATCCGCAACGTGGCCATGGTGGGGCCCAGCTCCACCACCTCGACCCGCACCGGCTCCAGCATCTTCTTGAGCTCCAGCAGCCCAGGCGACGGGGTGCGGTCGGGAAACAGCAGCCCATCGCAGACGAAGTTATCGTCGTGGGGCTGGTCGCCGAAGTCGCCGCCGTAGGCATAGTAGGCGCGGCCATCGGGGGTCGTCGTGGCCAAACCGTGGTCGATCCACTCCCAGACGCAGCCGCCTATCAGCCGGTCGTACTGCCAAAAGGCGTCCCAGTACTCGCTCAGGCCGCCAGGGCCATTGCCCATCGCGTGGGCATATTCGCAGAGGAAGAAGGGCTTGAGGCTCGGCTCCTGCTGGGTCGCCTGTGCGGCTGCTGCGGCCAGGCTGGCGGGGTCCTTGCCCTGGCCAAACTCGATCACCCTGGCGTGGGAGGTGTACATCTGGCTGACCACATCGCTGACCTTGGCCAGGCTGTCCTGTTCGTAGTGGATCAAGAAGCCGGGAAAATGGGCACGAATCCAGGCCGCCATGGCCTCATGGTTGGCGCCAAAGCCTGATTCGTTGCCCAGCGACCAGAGGATCACGCAAGGATGGTTCTTGTCCCGCTCCACCAGGCGCTCCGCCCGATCCAGATAGGCAGCGCGCCACTCGGGATCGTCGCTCAGGGAATAGGGCGGATCGGCGTGCATCATGCCATGGCACTCCAGGTCGGCCTCGTCGATCACATAGAGGCCATAGGCGTCGCATAGATCGAGGAAGTGAGGATGGGGCGGGTAGTGGCTGGTGCGCACGGTATTGATGTTGTAGCGCTTCATCAACAGCACGTCTTCCAGCATGGTCGCGCGCGAGATCGCCCGGCCCAGCTCCGGATGGAATTCATGCCGGTTGACCCCGCGCAGCTTGATGGACCGGCCGTTGACCAGCAACTGCGCGTTCTGGATCGTCACCCGGCGAAAGCCCACCTTGTGCGGCGTGACGGCCACGATCTCCCCTTGCGCGTCGCGCAGCGTCAGCAGCAGGGTGTAGAGATAGGGATCGTCGGCCGACCATAGCCGCGGTGCGGCCAGCTCCGCGGCCAGCTCGGCCGCGGCCGGCGCGTCGGCCGCCGCGTCGATGGCGGCGCTGGCAGCCACACCGGGAACCGGCAGGCCGTCCGCATCCAGCAGGCTCATGTGCAGGCGATAGGCTCCCGCGCCGCCGGCCGCGGCCATGGCCGTGGCCCGCACCCGCAGCGCGGCGCGGCAGCCATCGTCGCTCAGGCCAGGGTCCACCTGCACATCCCACAGCGCGGCCGGCGGCAGCGCCAGCAGGGTCACGTCGCGGAAGATGCCTGACAGCCACCACATATCCTGGTCCTCGATATAGCTGCCGTCGCTCCATTGATAGACGCGCACGGCCAGCAGGTTGCTCCCGGGACGCATGTGCGCGGTCACGTCGAACTCGGCGGGCATGCGGCTGCCCTTGGAGAAGCCAACGTAGTGGCCGTTGAGGTACAGCTCGAAGGCCGAATCCACGCCGTCAAAGCGCAGAATCTGCCGCTGGCCCATCCAGGCGGCCGGCGCATCGAAGCGCAGGCGGTAGCTGCCGGTGGGGTTCTCACTGGGCACGTGCGGCGGATCGATCGCGAAGGGATAGATGATGTTGGTGTAGTGGGGCCGGCCATAGCCGTGCAACTGCCAATGGCCCGGCACAGGCAACAACGCCCAGCCGGCGTCGTCCAGCGCCTCGTCTGCGAGATCGGCCGGCGCCTCCAGCGGCGTCGGCGCGCAGTGAAAGCGCCACTGGCCGTTGAGCGACAGCTCCCACGGGCTGCTGCCCCCCGCGCTGGCCGTGGCCTCGTCAGGATAGCTGGCGAAGCGGGCGCGGGCCGGCAGGCGGTTGCGCTGCAAAAGCTGTGGATTCTCCCAGTCCGGCGCCGTGCCAGACATCTGCTCGAAAGGGCTGGGGTGATTTGGTGTGTGCATGACTCATCCTGTCAGGGGAAAGGAGTTGGGGGATAGGGTATGCTCGAATTGTAGGCGCGAACGAGAACCTGTCAAACTAACCCGGCCGAGGAACTCAGTTGACATTCAACCAAAAGCGGGCCTGCAGTGGCCGTGGCGCCGCCGCCGAATGAATTCTGCGCAGAAGCATGCTAAAGCAAGCTCAGGCATACACCACAGCTTGCTTTAGCATGCTTTGCGGGTGTCAGCCTGCGGTTTCAAACGCAGGCGCCGCTGCGCCGCCGCCGATTGAAATCGGCGTCTGGCATGC